>JBHIDH010000070.1:0-5648 GCA_046759985.1 Thermoplasmata archaeon | reverse complement strand
GTCGTGACGGGCTGGTTGTTCGGCACGTCGGAGCCGAAGAAGACGAGGAGGTCTGCGTCCATCCAGTCGGCGTAGGAACAGGTGCTCGCTGCAACGCCGAGGGATGCCCGGAGCCCCGTCGTGCTCGGAGCATGACACACACGTGACGAGTTGTCCACGTTGTTCGTGCCGAGAAAGCGGGCGACCTTCTGGGCGATGTAGTACACCTCATTCGTAATCCCGCGGGACGTGAGGTAGAAGGCAAGGCGGTCCGGATGCGTCTCGCGAATGCGGGCCGCAATCGCGTCCAGCGCCTCGTCCCAGGAGACACGATGGAACCCCTCCTCCCCCCGGCGCCGACGCATCGGATACGGGAGTCGCCCGAGTTGCCGCAGATCCCGCGAGGACCGGCCACGCAGCCGTCCGAGGTCCGCGAGGCGGGACACGTCCAGCGGCCCCATCGTGTTGAGCTTGAGCAGGTTCAGGCGGACGGTGCACAGGTGGATCCCGGGCATGGTGAAATCGCGCATTCCCGTGGTCCCCAGGGCGCATCCGTCACACACGCCGTCCGCCAGGATCCGCCAGGCGTAGCGGGGGTGCCGCCAGTTCTCCCGCATCGTGCGGAGAATCTCCAGGTAGTGGTGGGGCTTCACCTCCCCGAGCCCGTTCGGCATGAGCCCCGCCCAAAGGTCCGGGTGAAATCGCCGTTTCGTGGGAGCCTTCCGCAACGCCTCCGGAATCGCGGGGTGTGTATAACGGCTTGTTCGCCGTATCCCGTGTCTCGAGGTCGATTCCTCCTGGGGACCTCGGAGGGTACTTTCATCGACCCCCTCTGACAAAGGCCTAGGGTGGCGCCGCCCTGGGAGGCGGGGCCTTGACCTACGAGGAAGTAAAGGAGTTCCACGGGCGGAAGTACACGGGCATGGCCGTGGGGGGACGCCACACCTGGATCTATCCCAACGCGCTCTGGCGAGAGCGCAAGGTGACGCCGGATCAGTGGGAGTTCTCGCTCTCCTCGATTAAGGAAAGGGAGATCGCCGCCCCAGTCGGTTCGGGTGCCCCGCCGAATACACAATATCGCTGGTACATTCTCGCGCATCAGCGTGTGCGGAAGATTGACAGCAACACCTACAGCACGTGCATGACCGGGGTCAAGTACAAGCTGGCCCACAAACGGGCCGACCGAGACCGCTGGAATACCGAGTATGGCCGAGGGCCATCCGAACGAGAGAGGCTCGTATCCATTCTAGAGGCGGCGTTGGCCAAGCTGAGGGGGGAGGGCCTGCCGAAGCGGATCGCCAGCCTGGCGGACTTCTGGCTATTCCCAAGTCTGTGAGGCCCTCGGCACCTCCCGGACCGAGAGTGCCGTCACCTCTACTCATAATGGTCTGGGTGATAGACCGCCTCGATCTCGTTGCCGTCAGGATCCAAGAAGTCCGCGACCACGCCGCCCCAGGGCTGCTCGATGGGTTCTCGCGTGAACTTCACGTTGTGGGCGCGCAGTCTCTTTGCGAAGGCGTCCATGTCCTCGACCTCGAGGACAATCCCCGTCCGCGTGACGCCCCCCTTCGGTTCCTCGCTCAACGAGAGGCCGATCTTGCACAAGGGCTCCTCGGGCCCCACCTCCATCCAGCCAAAGTTCCTGGCCTCCAGCTGGACCGGGAACCCAAGGGCATCCCGGTAGAACGCGAGGGCACGATCGAAGTCCGATACAGAAACCGACGACACCCAGACACGCGTTGCCACATCCTTCCCCTTGGTTTCACCCTTTCTCATGGACTGTCTCCCGGCAGGTCCGTCTGCAAGTGTGATAGCAGGCTTTGCCGAAAAGGTCTCGCCTCCCCCGGAGGTGGGGTAAGCCCTCTTAGCGGCCGAGGAGGAGGCGGTCGAAGGAGAACTTCGGCGTCCTTGTGCGGTCCGCCTTCATGTACCAATCGAACGTTCGCCGGAAGCCGTCCAGCGGATCGGTGGGTCGGAATCCGAGGACTCGGACGGCCTCGGAAGTGTCCACGGCCAGGTCGAACTCAAAGTCCAGGGCGAGGGCGAAGTACAGGGGCGGGGCAAAGGCGTTGCCCCCGAGATTGCGAATCCGTTTCCGGGGAACGAAGACCTTCTCCACGGTTCGGCCCGCGGCGCGGGCTAGGAGATCGACGAGAGCAGCCTGGCTAATCGGTTCGCCGTCTGCGATGTTGAAGACCTCCCCCGCCGCAGCCGGGTTTTCGAGACACTCCGTCAAGGCCCAAGCCACGTCCCAGACGGCGGTTAGGTGCGTGAGGGTCTTCCCCTCATCCGGCACGATGACGGGGCGATCCGCCACGATGCGATCCCAGAACCACGACTCGCGGGGTACGTTGTTGTACGGGCCGTAGACGTGGGGGGGTCGCACAATGGCAGGCGTGACTTGGCCATCCCGGTACCGCTCGAGGAGGTAGTCCTCCGTCGCAATCTTGTCGGCGCTGTACTGCCCGAGCGAGGGGGCGCGGGGGCTGTCCTCGGTGACAGGGAGTGGGCCTGGCGCATACACCCCACAGGTGCTGAGGAAGACATAGCGCTCGAGGCCCTCCCCGACCGCGTCGAGGACGAAGGACACCTCCCGGGGCCCCGTGCCGGGACCCCAGGCGTAAGCGAGATCGATCACGGCGTCGAACCCTTCGTGCCTGAGGGCGTCTTCAACATCCCGGGCGCGCAGACGGTCCCCTAGGCGCTCGCGAACCCGATCCCCAAAGGGGTTGGGGGAATGGCCCCGGTGGAAGATGGTCACTTCGTGACCGCGACGGAGAAGCTCCTCCACCGTGTGGCGGCCTATGAACTCCGTGCCCCCGACGACGAAGGTTCGCACCCTTGGCGAAACAAGGGTATCCCTAAAAAGGGGGGCGCCAGAGTGGCTATCCCTGTCGGAGGAGTTCCTCGTAACGGAAGCAGTCCTTCGTATGATCGTTAACCAGGCCGGCCCCCTGCATGAAGGCGTAGCAGATCGTCGGGCCCACGAACTTGAAGCCGCGCTGCCGAAGGGCCCGACTCATCGCCCGCGACTCCTCGGTCTCCGAGGGAATCTCCGCCAGGGTCGCAAACCGGTTCATCTTCGGGCGGCCTCCGACGAAATGCCAGACGTAGGCGTCGAAGGAGCCAAACTCGGTCTGGACCTCCGGGAACCGCAGGGCATTGGCGATGGCTGCCTCGAGCTTCATGCGGTTGCGGATGATGCCCGCGTCGGCCAGGAGGCGGTTCATGTCCTCCGGGGTGTAGCGGGCCACCCGGGATGGATCGAAGCCGTCCATTGCCCGCCGGAAGTTCTCGCGCTTCCGGAGCACCGTCATCCAGCTCAGCCCGGCCTGCATCCCCTCGAGGACCAGCAGCTCGTACAGTGCCCGATCGTCATGGAGGGGAACGCCCCATTCCTCGTCATGGTACGCCAGGAGGAGGGGGTCCGCGGACCCCCAGTCACATCGGACGCGGTCGTCCCCAATTGCCCGGGTCATCGGCCCCTCATTGTTTCGCTGCCCATATTAGCATGGCAGGGCCGTGGACAGGGGGGAGGCGGATAACCCTCGTTCGGCCTCCCCTGTCTTCAGGAAGATTCTTTCTTCCGGGTTCAAGTAGCCTTGGAGGGCATGCAGAGGCATGAACCCCGAGCAGGAGGTTCTGAACACACGCACCCCTAGGAACGGCGGAATCAAGGTGGTGGACCTGAGCCGGACGCCCTTTCGGAACGGGTCGGCCACCCCGCTCCATCGCCGCATCCTGAACGCCCTAAAACGGGACGGAGCCGGCATTCTCTCCCGAGATGAGCTCCTGGCCCACACCGAGGGATACTCCCCGTCGGATGTGGAACTCGCCCTCCGGGACCTCTCCCTCCGAGGTCTCGTCCGGGTCCTCTGGCAGGCTCCGTTCCGCTTCATGGCGTTCCTGACGGAGCGCGGACACGAGGGTCAGCTCTCCGCGATGGCCCTCTCCGGGGCGGTTCCCGGCTAGATCTCACGAGGAAGGCCCGGCTCCCCGTGCCTGCGACGCCCCCCCTGGCGTTCTGTCCTCCGCGCAGGCCGTGGAGCCGGGGACCTACTTCAGGCGGTCCAGTAGTTCGTCGGTGGTTACGACCTCCTCGGCGATGAAACCGAAGTTCGTGTAGGCCGCCTGGGTGGCTTCCGGGCCCGCTCCCGTGGTGGCGTCCCGCACGACGACCGCATCGAACCCGTTCTCCGTTGCGTCGCGAAGGTGGGACTCCGTGCAGAGGTTGGCGGACATGCCGGCCAGGATTATGGTTTGGATGCCCCGCTGCCGGAGCTGCAGGGCGGTGTCCCCCGTCCAGAAGTTGGAGAGCCCTTTGTGGGAGTGCAGGACCACGGTATTCTCGTCGGGTTCGAGGTCGGGATGGAATTCGGCTCCCCAGGTCCCCACCCTGAACATCTTCCGCTCGAACATCAGTTTGTCGATGGAATTGAGGTGTTTCCACTGCGCATACTCCTCGTCCGTGTAGTAGTGCGGGGAGTAGAATACGGGAATCCCCGCCGCCTTCGCCGCCTCCCGAATCTTGACCAGATGCTCAACGACCTGGGTGTCCTTGACCCCCTCACCGACAAGGTCCCAGACCACGCTCCCCTCCGAGAGAAAGTCGTTCTGGGGGTCAGTAATCAGGACGGCGGTGCTTCCCTTCTCAAACTTCAGCTTGCCCATGGTTTCTCAGTCCCGGAGGTCCGATCGCCGCCCTTTCCATAAACCCCCTCTGTAACCCTTGGAGGCCGGCGCTCCTCCCCCGTTTGAGAGAGCCCGACAGAAGCTTAGGTACTTCTCGCCGCGGCCGCCCGCGGGATCTAGGACAGGGCATTGAGAAGGGTGAGGTCCCGATGGCGGCGAAGAGCGCGGGCAGGTCAGGAGCGCCTTCCGTCGGTCAATCCTCTTCGAGGTTCGCACCCCTAGCTGGGCGCCGAGGATCACCCCCGGCACGGCCCAGATTGCGATCTGCGCGACGACGAGCAGGTCTTGGGGGTCGGCCACGGCAAAGAAGGACAGGTTGAACAGGGTCGTGAGCAGGACGGTTCCGGCGATGATGAAGACGGATGTGCCTGCGGCAAAGGCGGGGTCCATTTTCATCCGTCGCACGAAATTGTAGGCATTCACCTCGCCGATGCCCGCTGAGACCAGTCCGACAGACAATCCTCCGAGCGAACTCGTCAGGAACAAGGAGGGTTTTTTCTCAATGTCCTGCCACCAATCGGTCCAGGTCGCTCGCTCAAGTTCCTGTCTGGTTGGGTGGAGGGGGTGGTCGACAAAGTGGACGCTGCGTTCGCGGCCCAGGAAGGCTACCGCCAGGACGAAGAGTGCCGCGGCCAACGCGATCTCCAGCAAGTTGGGGGGGAGGTTCTTGCCAACGAAGGCGCCGACGATGGCGAAGACGGCTACGAAGGGGAGGAGTCGCGTGGCCGCGTGGTACTTGACCAGCCGCGCCCGTACATACCCGGCCAGGCCGCTCGCGAATGCGAAGACATCGATGAGGATGCCCAATGCGATCGCGACCTCGGGCTTCACGCCGAGGACAATCACGAAGAAGGGGGAGAAGAAGATGGCTCCACCAATCCCAAAGGTCATCGCCACTGCAGCGATGAGGACGGCCACCGGGAAGAGCCACCAGAACGAGGGGAGGCTGCTAATGAGGAGATCGAGGACCATTCAAA
>JBHIDH010000069.1:0-5693 GCA_046759985.1 Thermoplasmata archaeon | reverse complement strand
CTCCACATCATCGCGGCCCACCCCTACGACGATGCCTCCTGGCGGGCCTGGGACCGCCAGGGAGATCCCTACCCCTTGACCATCGTCGAGTGAATCCCCTCGTAGAAGGCCTCGAGGCGGTCCACGACCGAGGCCAGCGAGAAGCGCCGCTCGACCTTCTGCCGAGCCCGGTCGCCCATCGCCTTCCGGAGACCCTCATCGTCCAATAGGGTCCCGATCTTGGAGGCGATGTCCCTCGTGTCGATGGGGTCGACCTGGAGCCCTTCCCTCCCCTCCTCGATGACCTCCCGGACGCCCGGGACGTCGGACACAACCACGGGCTTTCCGCTGGCCATGGCCTCGAGGGCCGCGATGCCGAAGGCCTCAAGGCGCGAGGTGGAAGGGAGGACCGACAGGTCGCACGCGGCGTAGTACCGCGGGAGCTCGGCGAAGGATACCCGACCGGCGAAGTGGACCTTGTCCCGAAGGGCGGGCAAGGTCGCCATCTTCCGCAGGAGGAGCTCGCGGGGACCCGTCCCCACGATGAGCAGGTGGGCGGGCAGCTCGGCCATCGCCCGGAGGAGGTGCTCCGTCCCCTTGTGGGGGACTAGCCGACCGACGAACAGGACCAGGGGCTCGCTCTCGGGGATCCCGTTTCGGGCCCGGACCTTCCCCGGCGCGACATCGGGGTGGAACCGATGCGTGTCCACGGGGTTCGGGATGATCTTCGTGTCCTGATTCCAGACGGCCCGAGAGGTCGCCGCGTAGGTCTGGGTCGTCGTGATGACCCCCGCGGCCCGTTCCATCGTGTACGCCTCCAGCGTCCGATGATACAGCCCCATCACCGGCGGACCCCAGGGGCCCTGAATCTCGGCGTCGCAATGGTACGTGATCAGCAGGGGAACCCCGGTCGTCTCCGACGCGCGTGCGGCGAAGTAGGAGGGGAGAGGCGAGGGCGTGTGGGCGTGGTACAGGTCCGCCTCCACGCCCCGCAGGTCCCGGGCCATCGTGGGCGTGACGGGCGTCTGGAACAGCGTCAGGAAGGACCGGGACCGGAGGACACGCAGCCCTCGGATCCACTCCTCGCGCGCCCCTCCGTCCTCGGAGCTCGTCAGCACCGTGAGGGCGTGGCCCCGGCGATTTAGCTCCCGGCTGATGTCCATGACGTGCGATTCGACGCCGCCCAGATGCGGGTGGAAGTAGGGACTCACCTGCACGATGCGCATGTCAGTAGATGCGGCTCCCGGGCGCGATGTTCCCGCGGACGGAGGCACCCGGGCCGATGGCGGTCTCCTCCCCGATGATGGTGCCTACGTCGATGGACACGTTCACGCCCGTCTTCACCCCGTCGCCCATGATCACGCCGAGCTTTCGCAGACCGGTGTCCACGCGTCGGCCCTTCATCGTCACCGAGATCGAGCGGCCGTCCAGGCGCAGGTTGGCCACCTTCGTCCCGGATCCCAGGTTGCAGTCCTCCCCGATGATGCTGTCCCCCACGTAGCTGTGATGGGGAACGTGAGCGTCGGCCATGAGAATGGAATTCTTGACCTCGCAGGCGTTGCCGACCCGCGCGCCCGGGCCGATGTAGGTGGCCGGTCGGATGAAGCAGTTGGGACCGACGTGGCTCTCACGGTCCAAGAGGACCGGTCCCTCCACGACCGCCCCCGAGCGGACATGGGCCCCCTCTTCCACTCGGACGGGGCCCTCCAGGACGGCGCCCGCTTCCACCTCCCCGGCGACCTCGGCTTCGAGTCCCTCCAACAGCACTTGGTTGGCCTTCAGGAGGTCCCAGGGATACCCCACATCCAGCCAGGGCCGCTGGAGACGATGGGCCACGACCTCCCCCCGTTCAAGGAGGAGCTTGAGGGTCTCGGTGATCTCGTACTCCCCCCGGGGGGAGCGGCGTGTCTTGCGGATGAGCCCAAAGATGTCGTCGTTGAACAGGTACATCCCTGCGTTGACCCAAGGGCTGGCCGCCTTGGCGGGTTTCTCCTCCACCGCGACGAGGCAATCGTCCTGCAGCGTGACCGTGCCGAAGCGTTCCGGGCGCTCGGACTTCGCGACCGCCACGACGGGCCGCTTCCCCTCGCCATGTTCGCGGAGCATCTCCTTCAGGTCCCGGGCGTCGAAGATCACATCCCCATTCAGGCAGAGGAAGCGGGATTCCACATGCCCCTCGGCCAGGGCAATGGCGGCCGCGGTCCCCTCCAAAGGCTCCTGTTCCACGTAGGCGAGTTCCATCCCGCCGTCCCCCCGGGCGAAGTGGTCCTTGAGGAGCCGCCCACGCCACCCGAGGAGGACCACCGACGAGGCAATGCCGGCCGCCTGCAGCCGCTCGAGCACGTGGGAAAGGAAGGGCTTACCGGCCACCGGAAGGAGGGGTTTGGGTCGATTCGCCGTCAGGGGGCGCATCCGGCTCCCCTCCCCCGCGGCCAGCAGAAACGCCTTCATACGACGGCCCCGGCAACCCTCGCACGGAGGGCGTCGTATATTTCCGTTGTCCTCTCCTCGTCGCGGGCCTCCACCGTGAGACGGACCACGGGCTCCGTACCGGAGGGGCGGACAATGGCCCAGGCGTCGTCGAAGGCGAACCGCCACCCATCAAGGCGGTTGATCTCGCGGGCGTCGACCGCCTCCATGGCCTCCTCCAGGGCCGAGAGGTCGCGGTGAGTCGGGTCGTACGCCACGGTCCCCCGGCGAAGAGGGTAGTCGGGGAGACCCCGTAGGCGCTCACTCAGGGGCTCCTCCTGCAGGATGGCGCAGAGGCGGGCGGCGGCGAACGGCCCGTCGGGACAAAGGGCGAAATCTGGGAAGATCCAGGTGCTCGAGGTCTCCCCCGCCAGGTCCGCCTCCTCCTGGACGAGGGTCTCGGCCACATAGACGTCCCCCACGCGGCTCCGAATCACCGTGTCCGAGCCGAGGACGTCCTCCAGCACCATGGAAGCGTCTACGGGCGCCACGACACGGCGAGCCCCGAGGGCCCGGGCGAAGAGGATCAGGAGCTTCTCCGGCTTCACCATCCGGCCCTCCTCGTCCAGGGCGACCATGCGGTCCCCGTCCCCATCGTGGGCGATGCCCAGGGAGGCCGAGGATCCCCGGACCCGACGACTCAAATCGGTCAGGGCCTCCTCGCTCGGCTCCGCCCCTCGCCCCGGGAAGGCCCCGTCCGGCTGGCAGTTCAGGCAGACCACCCCGCAGCCCATCCTTCGGAGGACCTCGGGGGTGAGGAGGCTCGTTGCCCCGTTCCCGCAATCGAGGACCACCGGAATCTCCGCCCCCTCCACGGCCGCGAGGATCTTCTCCTGATGCTCCCGCAGGCCCCCCGGGTAGGGGACCACGCCCCCCACGTCCTTCCAGGGGACGGGATCCGAGGGAGAGGCCAGGGCCTCCTCGACCGCCCCCCGGCGCTCCGAGTCGAAGGCCAGGCCGGAAGGGCTCCAGAGCTTGAGACCGTTGTAGTCCGGCGGGTTATGGGAGGCGGTGACCATGGCCCCCCCGTCGAAGCCGGCGGCGAGGTGCGCCACCGTGGGCGTTGTCACCAGGCCGGCGTCGTGGACCCCGGCCCCCCGCGACGTCGCCCCGGCGATGAGGGCATGGAGGAGGGGGATCCCGCTGGCCCGGACGTCCCGTCCCACCACAATGGCCTCGTACAGGGACCCCAAGGCGGCCCCCAGCTCCCGAAAGAGGGACTCGTGAACCTCGGTCGGATAACGGCCCCGGATCCCTGAGGAGCCGAAGAGCGTCACGCCGCTCAATCGGTCCGCATGATAAACCTTTCTCGGGCCCGGGGGACCCAGCCAGGGGGGAAAGTTTAAGAAAAGATACCGGCATTCGCGCCCCGGCTGGCTGGCCAGTGTAAGGAGGGTCGAAATTGGTAATGGAACCTATCAGCGCGGAGCGGGCCATGCAGATCGCGCAGGAGAAAGGGTTGTCCCCCGGCCGGGTGAGGGGCACGGCTGGAATCCAATTCACGAAGGGGAACAACCCTCGACTGGAGATTATCAGCTGGGACGAGTTCAGGCGGCTGCTGCAGGCTCGGGGCCTCCAGGTGTACGAGAGCGGCGGCTGGATGAAGATCATGAAGAGGTAGGCCGCGGCCCCCCCTACAGGTCCTGCTCCGCCCGGATCTGGGCCTCGATGGTGGCCTCGAGGAGCTTCCCCTCCTCCTCCGACCCGTGATAGCACTCGAGGACGAGCTCCTTGGTGTAGAGCTTCAGCAGATACCGGTACCACCGTCGGTGAGTGACGCTCTCCCGTTCGTAGTCCGGGTGGCCCTTGTTGATCTCGACGAGGTGCTCCGCGGGGAGGTACCGGGAGCGCCACGCGACGCCGTTTACGACGAAGGTGGGTGGAGGGAGCCCAATCAGGCTTCGACGGCGGGGTCGGGGGCGACCTCCGGCGCCCTTGGCAGCGGAGACGGGTTTGCGCCTCCTCCCTCCATCCCGCCGCACCCCCGCCGGGGGCGCGATGTAAAGGGAGTCGGGTCGGTCCCGGGCGATGCGAAAGATGTCCAGGTGAGGGAGCTCGCGACACACCCGCTCGAGATCGCCCCGGAGTTCCTTGAGAATCCGGCGAAGGCCTCGCCGCTCCCGTTGGGCGTCCTGGATCTCGATCACATGGGCGACTTCCTCCTCCAACCCCTTGAGGGCCTCGACGAAGGCGTGGTAACGCTCATCCTGGAAGAATTCCGCGCGGGTGGGTCCCGAGAGGGTGGCCGCATCGTAGCGGATCCACCCCTGGACGCGCCGGAGGTTCCAGGGGGGGCCACGGAACTCGTCCAGGGCGGTGAGGTTTCGGTAGACCCGGGTGGCCCCCGAGCCGTGTTCCTTGGCCCGCAGGACCGGGATCGCCGCCTTGGGGTCTTCCTTCTCCAGGACGTAAAGCTCCAGCCGAATGGGTCCGTAGGGGGTGGCCAGGGAGGTCGTGGGAAAGAGGGCGCCCTCGAAGGCGCGGGCCTTGGGGACGACCTGGAAGGACTGGCGACCATCGGATACCCGAATCGTCAGCCCCTTCTCCACCAGCCGGTCCCACATCGCCTCCTCGACGGCCTTCTTGACCTTGGCGGCGGTCCAGATACGGGGGTTCAGGAGCTTGCGGATCGCGATCGTCGTGCCCGCCTCCCGCCGCTGGACCTCCGCCTTCGCGATTCGGGCCGTCAGGCTCTCCCCGTCGATGGTCATGGTGTAGGTGGGGGATCGGCCCCTGCGCGGGAGGCGATAATCGCGAGTCCGATGGGGGTAGCCCGCGTAGTCCGTGGTGCTCTCGATGACGATCTCCCGGCCGATAGTCCGGAAACCGAACAGCCCGACGGCGAATTCCCCCTGGGCGCCCCGGTAGTCCGCCAGCCGACCTTTGAAGGACTTTGCCACCCGGGTGGCGACCCCCTCGAAGTCGGGCAGGCCCCGCTTGTCCGGGACGAATCCCCGGCCTCGATCGCGAATGACGATGTACGATCCGGCGCCCCGCTTCACGATACGCACCTCGATGGGGCCCCGAATCGGGTAGCCCTCCGGGTACTCGTCGATGGCGTTCTCCACCTGCTCCAGGAGGGCCTTCCAGGGACCTTGGGTGTCGGCCAGGAACTTGATGGCCGCGACGCGATCGCCGATGTCGGCCTGGACCTCCGTCGCGAAGTCCTCGGGAGGCGGGCGGGTCCTCCGAAAGAGGGCCAGGAAGCGGCGGAAGGCCAGTCGCACCCCGGAGGCGGATCCCCC
>JBHIDH010000068.1:0-5702 GCA_046759985.1 Thermoplasmata archaeon | reverse complement strand
TACTGCCGTGACCTGGCCCCCCTCCGGTCGACCCTCTTCCCTTGTTCCATGGGGCGTCCCCCCGCGCTTTGACGGGCACCCGCTGGCGACCGGCATCTGATGTCATGATGACCAGTCTTATTGGCCTCCGCGAAACGTTAAGCGAGCCTGCGGGATATCCGGGAGTGTGAAAACCGCTCGCTCCGAACGGCTCTACAGCCGAGCCAGGTTGCTGTTCCCGGCCGGCGTGTCCAGCCCTGTGCGAGCGTTCGCCCCGTATCACCGCTATCTTCGGCAAGGGAAGGGCGCGTACGTTTACGACGCGGACGGAAACCGGTACGTGGACTACTGCATGGCCTTCGGCCCCCTGATCCTCGGCCATGCGCATGATCACGTCGTTGAGCGAATTCGAGGCCAGCTTGAGGACGGCTGGAACTTCGGGGCATCTACGGAATCGGAGCTGCGTCTGGGGGAGGTCGTCTCCCGTTACTTCCCATCGATCGAAATGCTCCGTTTCGTGAACTCCGGCACAGAGGCCACGATGCACGCGATTCGCCTTGCCCGAGGAGCAACGGGACGGCGGAAGATCGTTAAGACGGACGGTGCCTATCACGGATCCCACGACGCGGTTCTGATCCGCGCGGGCAGCGGGGCCACGACCTTCGGCACGCCTTCTTCCGCCGGGATTCCCGACGAAGTCGTGCGCCATACGCTCCGTGTCCCGTTCAACGACGTCGACGCGATGCGTAAGGTCGTCGTCGCGAACCGTCGCGACTTGGCGGCGGTCATCCTCGAGCCCGTCATCGGGAACGCGGGCCCTATCCTCCCGGAGGACGGTTACCTCCAGGAGGTCCGCGAGATTACGCAGGCAAACGATGTCCTCCTCATCTTCGACGAAGTCATCACGGGCTTCCGGATCGCGATGGGGGGGGCGCAGGCGCATTACAGGGTGCGAGCAGACCTGACGACGCTGGGCAAGATTCTGGGCGGAGGCGTCCCCATCGGCGCCTTCGGCGGGCCGACGGAACTCATGGAGAACCTTGCGCCGCGGGGGAAGGTGTACCAGGCTGGAACGGCCAGCGGGAACCCCCTCGCGATGACCGCAGGCCTCGCCACCCTGGAGGGGCTCGAGAAGTCCGGATTGGAAGGCGTAAACCGCCTTGGCGACCGGATGCGAAACGGACTCGCGAAGGTGGCGGGGGAGTTCGGGTGTCACGTGACCGGCATCGCCTCTATGTTCCAGCTCTTCCAGACGGCGAAACCGGTCCGCAACTACGAGGACGCCCTGCGGTCCGATGTGGAGACATTTCACCGCATGTTCCTAGCACTCCTCGACCAGGGGGTGTACCTGCCGCCCTCCCAGTTTGAGACGTGTTTCCTGTCCACGGCTCATACGGAGAAGGACGTTGACGCGACGGTGGAGGCGTTCGCTCAGTGTCTAGCAAGCGCACGATGATCCTCGCAACCCGCGGGAGCGAACTCGCCCTCGCGCAGACTCAGGAGGTCTGGAACGCCCTGGTAACCAAGTTCCCCGACGACCTCGAACTTCAGAACGTCGTCGTAAGGACCTCGGGCGACGTGCTCAAGGACGCAGCACTCCGCGACTTCGGCGGCAAGGGCGCGTTCGTGAAGGAGATCGACGACCGCGTGCTCTCCGAGGAGGCGGACGTGGCGGTTCACAGTCTGAAGGACCTCCCCACGAAGATGCACCCAGACCTCATTGTGGCGGCGATCCTACCTCGGTCGGCGTTCACTGACGCCCTCGTCTCAGATTACCCCCTCGCGGATTTGCCGGCTGGGGCGAGACTCGGAACCTCCAGCGTTCGTCGGCGCGCGATGCTCTTGCGCGCCCAGGCGGACCTGCGGGTACGGGAGATTCGAGGGAACGTCCCGACTCGCGTGGAAAAATGGCGAAAGGGCGAGTACGACGGTGTCGTGCTCTCCACTGCCGGTCTAGCGCGACTTCAAATCGACGCGCCATACGAGCAGCTCGACCCCGAATTCTTCGTCCCAGAACCCGGACAAGGTGCCATCGCGTGTGTGTGCAAGACGGGGTCAGAGTTTGAGGAGTTCCTCAAGAGCATCGATAATACCCGGACACGGAAGGAGGTCGAGGTCGAGCGCGAGGTCCTACATGCCGTTGGGGGGGGCTGCGTGGCCCCTGTGGGCGTCCTTGCGATCCAGCAGGGGAACGAGCTTACCGTCCGCGCCACAGTCCTTTCCCTCGACGGGCGCCGCGTCGTCACCGTCCAACGAACCGTGCCTACTGAGGACGGGCTCTCTCATGCGAATGCGATGGCGGAGGAACTCAAGCAGAGGGGCGCCGATGTGCTCCTCGAGGAAGCGCGTCGGGCCACGGGGTGAATTTATGGAGGAGCACCGACCACGGCTCGCCATCTTCCGGCCAAAGGAAAAGCTCGGAGAGTCGATTCGCCTTGCGGAGGACCGGGGATATGAGGTCCTGGCGGTGCCCATGCTCGAGACGCGGGCGTACGACGACCCGAAGTTTCTCGAGTTTCTCAAGACACTCGAGGAAGGCGAAGTGGGCGCTGTCGTGTTTACGGGCAGCAACGGCGTTGTGCACGCATTCCGTCGTGCGAGACGGACGATGGGAGGGGAGCACTTCAGGGACGCGCTGAACCGTACGCGCGTCGTGGCGATTGGCCCCGCGACGAAACTCGCGCTCAGGAACGCCGGCGTGGCGTCAAAGGTACCGGTCGAACACAGCTCGGGGGGCCTCGTCGAGTACTTCGCGCGGAAACGGATTTCCGCCGAACGCGTCGCACTGCTCCGAAGCCGCCAGGGGTCGGCGCTCTTATCTGAAGGCCTCCGGTCCCGTGGGCACGAGGTAATGGATGTCACACTATACGAGGTGGGCCTCCCTACAGACCAGGCGGGGATTCAGGCCTTTTTTGACCGGGTGGTCCGAGGGGACGTCGACGTGTTCGCGTTCCTCAGCTCCATGACCGTGTCCAATTTCCTTGAGGCGGCGTCGGCCCTCGGGGTAGAGGACGAGGTCCGTGCAATTCTGTCTCAGAGGACCGTGGCGGCAATCGGCGAACCGACGAAGGAGACCCTCGAGAAGGAGGGGATTCGCGTCTCGG
Organism: Thermoplasmata archaeon; assembly: GCA_046759985.1. Taxonomy (GTDB): domain Archaea; phylum Thermoplasmatota; class Thermoplasmata; order RBG-16-68-12; family JAJISG01; genus JAJISK01. The sequence continues at coordinate 2,619 of JBHIDH010000068.1, read as the reverse complement.
TCAAGCCCCGTGAGGCGACGTTCGAGGACCTTCTCGACGCGATCGGACGGAACGCTTAACTCTCCTCTCCGCTTCGCTTTCGCTGTGCCCGATGACGGCCCGCTGTTTATCCACTTCTCCCTCTACAAGCTCGACCCGAGTTGGCGGCGTCTCCCGCCGGAGGTCAGAGGGAAAGACAAGGAGGACACGCGCGCCGTTCTGGAGAAGTGGGCTGACCGGTTCGCAATCATGCCGTACACGCTACTCGGCCTTCGCGGCGACGCCGACATCCTCCTATGGAAGTTCAGCGAACACGTGGAGGACTTCCAAGGCTTCGCCTCCTCGTTTCTTACCACAGGTCTCGGGAGCTACCTGAACACGCCGTACGCATACCTTGCGATGACCCGCCGGTCGAAATACGTTGGCGGGCACGATGATAAAGGGGGCCACGGGAGCACCGCGAAGCTCGAACCCCTGGGCGCGCCCTACCTCATGATCTACCCGTTTGTGAAGACGGACGAATGGTACCAGTTGCCGTTCGAGGAACGCAAGCGGATGATGGGGGAGCACTTCCGGATCGGCCATAAGTACCCGAACGTGAAGATCCACACCACGTACTCGTACGGATTGGATGACCAGGAGTTTGTCCTCGCCTTCGAGACGGGCGACCTCGAGGACTTCCTGAACCTGGTCGAGGCCCTGCGGTTCACGGAGGCGCGGAAGTACACCCTACGCGACACCCCGATCTTCACCTGCCTGGCTGTGCCAGACTTCCGTACCCTCCTTGACGGCTTTGGTTAGACACGCCTAAGGCGAGGGCTTATGTCCCGCCGCCAGTTCGTCTTCGGCCGATGCAGGACCGCTTTCTTCGGGCGTGTTGGCGAAAGTCCGTGGACCGCACGCCCGTATGGTACATGCGACAGGCGGGCCGCTACCTACCTGAGTATCAGAAGGTACGGGGCAGCCACGGGGTTCTCGACATTGCCAAGGCGCCGAAGTTGGCGGTCGAAATCGCCAAGCTCCCCGTAGACAAGCTTGGCGTCGACGCTGCCATCCTGTTTGCGGACATCATGCTTCCCTTGGAGCCGATGGGCCTGAAGTTCGAGCTAAAGAAGAACGTTGGCCCCGTCATTCATCGGCCCATTGCGGAGGAAAAGGATGTCGACCGACTCCAGTCCCTCGACCCTGATGTGCACCTGTCATTCCTCGCAGAAACGATTGGACGCCTCCGCGACGCGCTCGACGTACCGGTGATCGGCTTCTCCGGAGCGCCGTTCACGCTTGCCTCTTACCTGATCGAAGGCCGGCCCTCCCGGACCTTCACGAAGACGAAAACCCTGATGTACGGGAGGGAGAAGATTTGGGAGCGGCTGCAGGAAGTCCTCGCTGACATGGTTGCGACCTACCTTCGGTTCCAGATTAGGGCGGGCGTCCACGCGATCCAACTTTTCGATTCTTGGGTGGGCGCCCTCGATCCCCGGGCCTACGGTTCGTACGTTGAGCCGTACGTGCGGGAGGTCTTTCGCGCGACGAAAGGGCTCGACGTTCCCCGGCTCCACTTCGGGACGAACACGGCAACCCTCCTGGAACGCATGCGCGACGCTGGGGGAGAGGTTATTGGTGTGGACTGGCGGATTCCACTCGACGAAGCGTGGCGACGGCTGGGAGACGGCGTCGCGATCCAGGGCAACCTCGACCCTGCGGCGCTCCTCGCGGGTGAGGAGCACGCTATCGCACGCACGCATGAGGTTCTGGACCAAGCGGGCGGACATCCGGGGCACATCTTCAACTTGGGCCACGGCGTCTCACCCGGCACGTCACCAGACGTCCTGGCGGCAGTGACACGAGCGGTACACACATATCGCGGGGGCTCGGCCTGACAACGGAAACGGCGGTCCTGTTCATGGCGTATGGCACGCCCCGCACGCTCGACGAAGTCGAGCCCTACTTCACAAACATCCGGGGAGGCCGACCGCCGAGCGAGACGGAGGTGCGCGACCTGCGCGGTCGGTATGAGGCCGTTGGCAATCGGACACCGCTCCTCGCTATCACGGAGCGCCAGGCCCAGGCGGCGGCGAGGCTGCTTCGGAACCGGGGTCACGCCGTTCGTGCATACGTGGGCATGAAACACTGGCACCCTTTCGTCGACGAGACTATCAAAGAAATCGCTCACGCGGGCCTCTCGAGAATCGTTGCGATCCCCCTCGCCCCGTTCTACTCTGCGGTCAGCACGGGGGGATACCGCAAGGCGGTCGATGAAGCAATCGCGGGCCGGGACATCTCCGTGACCTTCGTCAAGGAATGGTCCAGTACCCCAAAGCTGTTCGATACGTGGCGCACGATCCTGATGGAGTCCCTAGAGGACCGGCCTCTGGGCCGGGACGGTCATCTCTTGTTTACAGCCCACAGCCTGCCGAAGGATCGGATGCCACCCGGGGACCCGTATGAGGACCAGCTTCGAACGCTCGCCGCGAAGCTCGCCAACTCCGTCGACCTCCGGGCGTGGACGTTCGCCTTCCAGTCCGTAGGGATGGCCGGGGGGGAGTGGCTCGGCCCGAGCGTGTCCGATGTCCTCGACACCCTCGCTGCCGGCGGAGCCTCCGACGTCCTAGTCGCGCCCATCGGCTTTGTGGCCGACAA
>JBHIDH010000067.1:0-5766 GCA_046759985.1 Thermoplasmata archaeon | reverse complement strand
CAGCGCTTCCGCCACTGCGCCACCCGGAGCTTCATGATCCTCCGGAACTACCGGGGGCACGAGGTCTCCGTGGGACGGCAACAACTCCGTTCCTCGCGTGTCCTGGACTGGCTCCATGAGCTGGAAGACTTCCCCGTCATCCAGGAGAGCTACAACGAGATCCTCCACGACGTCATGGACCTCCGCCACGCGCGGGAGGTCCTTCAGGGCATCGAGGAGGGTCGGATCGCGGTCCACCTCACCCCCTGGTCCCACGTCCCCTCCCCCCTCGCCCACAACGTGATTCTGGCCGGCATCAGCGATATCGTCCTGATGGAGGACCGGAGCGCGATGCTCCGGGACCTCCACCGCCAGGTCCTCCGACGGGTGGTCCCCGAGGAGCAGCTGCAGGCGGTCCAGTTCACCGAGGAACGGGTCCAGGCGTACTTCCGCCGGAAGAGCCCCCGGGTCGCCGCTCGGACGGACATCCTCCGCCTCCTCGAGAAGGCCGGCGCCCTCAACCTGCTCCAGCAGAAGGGGCGCAACGTTTACGACCTCTCGGAGGCCGACCCCGAGATCGTGCGGGCGTGGTGCGAGGGACTGGTGGCGCGGGGCCGAGTCGCCTCGGTGTGGACCCCGAAGGGCGTCCTCTGGGTTTCCGCGGCCGACGTCCCGGCCTACGCCGCCGTCTACGCCCGACCTCGCCGGTCTCGGGCCCTCGATCGGCGCATCCTGGCTCTCTGCGCGAAGGAGGCGAAGACGACCAAGGAGCTGCGGCAGGAACTGCAGGCGGCCCGGACGGAGGTGAACGACGCCCTGCGGCGCCTGGAGCGAGGCTACCGCCTGGGCCGGCGGGGGCTGGCGGAGCCCTCCTACGAGGCGCGGGAGGTGGAGGCCGACCGCTTCGAGGGGGCCCTGGATCGCCTGGTCGTCCGCCTGCTCAGCTTCCAAGGCCCCATGACCCTCGAGGAACTGGCCTACGAGCTGGACTTGGAGGGAGAACTGCTCCGGGAGGCGTTGAACGGCCTGGTGAACGAGGGGATGTTGGCCTCGGGCTACTTCGTGGTGGACGAGGCGTATCAGTACATGCTCGCCCAGGACCTGCGCCGGCTCGAGGCCCGGGAAGAGGCGCTCCCCACCTTCGAGGAGACGGCGGTGCGGGCCTACCTCCTGGGAAAGCAGTTCGAGCGTCTCCCGTCCGTGGACGCCTACTTCGATCGCTTCCTCGAGGCGGGGATGCTCCTCGACGTCTTCCAGCGGGTCGACGGGTTCGACATGGAGGATTGGTATCGACGGCGGGAGGCGGGGGATATCCTCGAGGGCCGCTTCCTTCACGGACGGGTGCGCTACGTGCGGCGGGAGGAGGCGTCCCTCTTCGCCTCCGCCTACCGGCGCCCTCCCCTTCACCCTTTCGAGGAGCGTGTGCTCGCGCCCGTCGCACAGGGGGACGGCCTGGACCTGGACCAGGTCACCGAGGCGGTGGGCGCGGACCGGGGTCGGGTCAAGGAGGCGCTGCACGCCCTGGACCGGGGCCTCTATCTCATCCGGAAGTTCACCGGCTGCGACGCTTGGACGACGAAGAACATCTACCTCGCCTTCAAGCCGGAGGAGGAGGTGCCCGACGCCCACGAGATCCTCGTCCGGCGCTTCCTGAAGGCCTACGGCCCCGTGAGCCCGGCGGGGGTCAAGGCGTACACCGGCTTCGAGTACTTCGAGGCGCAGGGAATCGTGGACCGGCTCTTGGAGGAGGGCGCCGTCACCAAGATCCTCGTGCAGGGGGACGGGGAGGTGGAGATGCTCCTCTTGACCGAGGAGCTGCCGGCCCTCCAGGAGGTCCCCCCACGGGCGCCCTCCGACGGCCTGCGCATCCTCTCCCTCCAGGACCCGTGGATTCAGCCCCTGTGGGCCGAGGTCAACAGCCGGTATGGGGAGGGGTGGTTCTTCCCCGTGGTCAAGGACGGGAAGCTGGCGGGGATGGTAGAGCAGTGGCAGATGAGCGGCTGCCTCGAGGTCCGGGAGATCGAGCTGGAGGACCCCGCCCTCTTGCCGGAGCTCCTGACCGCCATTCAGGAGATGATGGCCTTCTACCGTCAGCGAGGCTACGAGATCGTCCGGGTCGTGGGGGCCTTCGGCAAGGGCGTGCTCGACGCGGGGGTCGCGGAGGCCTTCGAGGAGGCGGGCTTCCACCGGGTCAACGACTTCTACGCCTGGGGGGAGATGATCCCCCGACAGCACACGTGGGAGGAGATCCTCAGCTATCTCTTCTACCGCCAGGGCATCCACTCGGAGCGGACGTTCAAGGACGCCTTCGAGGCCATCGAGGCCCTGGGCGGCCTCCGCTCCGACTTCGCCTCCCTCCTGCGCACGCGACGGTTCACCCCGCTGAAGGAGCTCTTCCAGAAGGGCCTCCTGGTGAAGGGTCTGGCCATCCCTCCCTACGCCACCTACTGTACCGAGGAGGACCTGGAGCTCTACCGTGCGGCCAAGGCCGTGCCCCTCGAGGACGACATGGAGGAGGTGCGGGAGCTCATCCGGGAGGGCGAGCCAATCTCCAAGAGCCGCCTCATCGCCCTGGCTCCCTTCCCCGAGGAGGTGACGGAACGGGCCTTGCGGAAGCTCTACCGGGCGTCATACGTAACCCGCGATTCCCGCCACCGCTACCGGACCGTCGGAGACGCCGGGCTCGATCCGGCGGACGCCCGGAAGGCTGTCCTCCGCAGGATCTTCGAGGCCTACGGCATCTTCAGCGCTGAGAATCTTGGGACCTACACCCACTTCCGCATGGGGGAGATTCGGAAGACCCTTCGGGACCTGGAGCAGGAGGGGGTCTTGGTCAAGGGCTTCCTCATCCGGGGGGAGCCGGCGGTGTACTGGATGATAAACGACGACCTTCTCGGGCAGGTCGCCTACGAGGGTCGCTTCGTCCTCTCCCCGTGGGACAACCTCTCTTTCTACCTACGGAGCTACCTCAACGAGCGCTGGCGGATGGGGAGCTGCTACGTGGCCTTCGACGGCCCCCGGACCGTGGCGGCCTTCAAGGCCCGCAAGCGGGGTGACGAACTCCTCATCACGGAGTACCAGGGGGATTCCGCAGCCCAGGAACTCCTGCGTGCCTTCGCCTACCAGAACGACCTGAGCCTCCGAGCCGAGGGGGAAGAGGCGGACGAGTGGGAGCTCATCCGCTGGTACGAGCGGATGTACGGGGGCGTCCGGGACTAGGCGACCCGGACCCCGGGTCTGAAAACCTGAAATAGCCAGCTCCCGTTGAAACGCCGTGAATCACGAGTTCTTCGCCGCCGGCGCCGTGGGCATCGGGCCGGCCTTTCTCCTCATGTTCTACACCCTCCGCCGCTACGAGTACCCGTACATGAAGGAGGCCCTCTTCCGCAGTGAGCGGCTCTTTCTCAGCTTCGCCATTGGGTTGGTCGTCGGCGTGATCACCGCGGTGGTTTTCAACACCTTCCAGGTGGCGAACACCGTGGCGGCCCTGCTCGCGCTCATTGCGGTCGCCGTCTTTGAGGAGTCCTTCAAGCTGGTGTACCTGAACTACAAGCTCTTCCAGGGGAAGTTCGACGCGGTGTTCTACGGGTCTGCGCTTGGCTTTGGCACCGCCGCCACCTTCAGCATGGCCTTCGCCTTCCAGGTGTTCACGGGGCCGGCCGCCGTGCTCACCGCCCTCAGCGTCGCCCTCCTCCTCATCCTCTCCCTCGCCATGAATGCCCTCCACTTCTACACGGGCTCCGTGCAGGGGTCGGGAGCGGGCCGGGGGACCCCCTGGTGGTCCTACCTCCAGGCTCTCGGCGCGCGCGGGGTCTTCGCCCTGTTGCTGGCCCCGTTCTTCGCGGTGCGTGAGGTCCTCAACCCCGCTGTCCTTGTGGGCTCGCTCCTCGCCGCGACGGGGATCGCGCTGTACCTGTTCTGGAACGCGTACGTCCACGTGATCCCCAATTCCCTCCCTGCGGACGTGCGGCGGCGCCTCCGGCGGCGGCCCTCGGGGGAGGAGGCGAGTTAGCCCTAGCGCAGGAACACGAGGGCGGCGACGCAGGCCCCGTAGTGGTCCATGGGCACGGAGAGGTCCTGGATGTCGTACCGGATCGGGCCGAACTCCACCCCCCGATGCCGTGCCATCTCCTCGATCTTCCACTCGAGGATCTCCTCCAGGGCCTCCCGGGTCCCGTAGATGTGACCCTCCGCCACGTATCCGTGGCCCCCTCCCTTCCGGAAGGCGTAGGCGATGCCCGCCGCGATCATCTCCCCCTCGTTCCCCCGCATCTGAGCCAGCACGCTGTATGTGATCATTCCCGGGGAGAGGGGCGCGGGGTTGACCTTCCGGATGCCGGGGGGCAGCACCGAGGAGACGGACACCAGGTTTTGCTCGCCGATGCCCGCCCCGATGAGAGCCTTGTCGAAGGCGTTGAGGTCCGAGACCGCACTGACGGCGCTGGCCCCCGTGACGAAGAAGCGGGAGGGAAGGGGCACCATGAGGTCTGGCTCGCCCACGGCCGATTCACCCGGGCCGCGGACTTAAACGTTTGTTTGGGCCGGAAGGGCCTTCCGCATGAGGTGGGCGTCCTCTCCCCAGGAGTAGTACCCCTTCAGGACCCCGTCCACTTCGTAGCCCAGCCGTTCGTAGAAGGCGAGGGCCTCCGCGTTGCGTACGCCGACCTCGAGGAGCATGACGTGGGCGCCTTGCTCGCGCATGAACTCCTCAGCCTGCCGCATGAGCTCCGCCCCGATGCCCTGACGGCGATAGTCCGGGAGGACCCCGATGGAGACGACCCGGCCCACCTCCCCCTCCTTCCGGAGCATGACGGTGCCCACTGGCCGCCCGTCGGCGTAGTAGAGGTAGGTGAACCCGTGAGGGTTCTTGAGGGTCCAGATGATGTGGGCCTTCGAGAATCCCCGCCGCCCGAAGCACCTCTTCTCGATCCGGTAGAGGACGGATACGTCGGAGAGGCTCGCCGGGCGGAGCACGATGCGGAAATCCCGCGTTCCTATTTCAGCATATCCCGGTCGCCACACAACCTATAAGGGCCCCGGGTCTGCTGGGAGCGAAGTTCCATGACGGAGCGCGTGTCCATCGGGGACATCCTGCAGGGGGAGCGTACGGGACGGCCGGTGCGGGTGCGCGGTTGGGTGTACCGGACGCGGTCCAGCGGCGGCATCGCCTTCCTCCTCCTGCGGGACGCCACGGGGGTCGTCCAGTCGACCTTCCGGAAGGAGGAGGTGGGAGACGCCCTCTTCGCCACCGTCGAGGAAGCGGGACGGGAGGCCGCCGTCGTGGTGGATGGGGTGGTGGCGGAAGACGCGCGGGCCCCTGGCGGCTACGAGGTCCGGGGAACGGGCCTGGAGATCGTGGGCCCCTCGTCGAATTTCCCCATCGCCCGCGACCTCAGCGAGGAGTTCCTCCTGGACGTCCGCCACCTCTGGGTGCGCTCGCGGCGGATGACCTCCATCTTCAAGGTCCGCTCCACGATCTTCCGGGCGATTCACGACTATTTCCGGGAGGAGGGGTTCTACGAGGTGCAGCCTCCCATCATCACTCCCGTCGGGAGCGAGGGCGGGGCGACCCTCTTTCAGGTGCGGTACTTCGACCGGAATCTCCACCTGACCCAAAGCTGGCAGCTCTACGCCGAGGCCCTGGTCATGGCCCTGGAGCGCATCTACACCGTCGCCCCCTCGTTTCGGGCCGAGAAGTCCCGGACCCCCCGCCACCTGACGGAGTTCTGGCTCGCGGAGATGGAGGTGGCCTGGGAGGGGATGGAGACGGCCCTCCACCACGGGGAG
>JBHIDH010000066.1:0-5865 GCA_046759985.1 Thermoplasmata archaeon | reverse complement strand
GGGTTGTTCTTCCAGCCCGGGGTGGCCAACTCCTCGGTCGAGCAGTGGGTGCCCAGTTGATCCCGTCTCTCGATCACCGCCACGTCGAGGCCCGTCTTCGCCAGGTAGCCCGCGGCGGTCAGGCCGTTGATACCGCCCCCGATGACAACGACGTCAAACTCGGTTTGGATGGCCTCGGGCATCCGCCCGGTCCCCCTATTTGTTCCAGAGTGCGAGCCGGGCGATAAAGGGGGACGTGTACAACGTAACCGTTAAAGTGTTACATTGTAATGTGACACGCATGAGCGCGCGGGCGACGAAATCCGTGGTGCGGAGCATTCGGATCACCAAGGAGCTCGATGACCTGATTCGAGCGGACGCGGAGGATAAGGGGCTGACGGTGAACGCCCTCGTCTCCTCGATCTTGACCAAGTACGCAGAGTGGGACCGGTACGCAGACCGCTTCGGGTTCGTGACCATCACCCGGAACGGCTTTCGGACCTACGTCGAGGCCATCGAAGAGGACAAGCTCACTCAGATCGGGGAGGAGCTGGGTCGACGAAACCCCAGGGAGATGGCCCTCTTTTGGTTCAAACGACTGAACCTGGAGACGTTTCTGCGGTACCTATCCATCTACTCCCGCTACGGGCGCATCGGTGAATACGAGATGGAGAAGCGGGACGGGAGTCACACCATCTCGGTTCACCACGATCTCGGACGCAAGTACTCCCTCCTCTTGGCGCGATTTCTCAAGGAGGCCTTGGAGACCATCGCAAAGGTCTCGTCGGAAACGACCGTGGGGGAGAACGCGCTGGCCATCCGCTTCGCATCGCCCTAGCTGCGGACGACCCCACCTTTGGCAAGAGCTATGGCCAAAGGACACCTTACATTCTATGCGGGAATGGCTGCGCATAAGCTAATGAGGTGTCCCCGCCATCCGCGGCCCGATTCCCTTGTCCCTTCGCGAGGACCTGGCCCTCTTCCCCGACGCCACCGTCGTCAAGGACCCCGTCGACCTCAAGATGGGAGTCACGCGCACCCTGGCCGCCGACCAGGACCAGGTCTTCCACTTGACGGACCTGGCCGGCTACGAAGCGGTGGGGAACCTATGGTCCACGCGCGAGCGCATCTGCAAAGGACTCGGGGTATCCCAGGAGGAGCTTTCCTTCGCCCTGCTAGAGGCCATCCACCATCCCCGGGATGAAAGACTCGCGGAGACGGCAGACTTCCTCCAAGGGGAAGTACCCGATTTCGACCTGCGGAAGGAGCTGCCCGCACCCCACTGGTATCCGAAGGAGCCCGGTCGCTACCTGACCTCCGCCATCGTCTCCGCCGAGTGGGAGGGAAAGCGGAACCTCTCCTACCACCGCATGCTCCTCTTGGACGGCCAACGCATGGCCGCCCGCATCGTCCCCCGCCACCTCCGGGCCATGGCGGACGCGGCCTTGGAGGCAGGGGGCGAACTCCCCATAGCGATCTTCATAGGCGCCCCGTTGCCCGTCCTCCTCGCCGGCGCCGTTTCCCTGGGCTACGAATCGGACGAGCTCCGCATCGCTTCCGCCCTCTCGGCCAACACGGGCGGGGAGCCCCTCGCCACGGTCCGGCTGAGGAATGGCATCGTGGTCCCGGCGGACAGCGAGATCGTCATGGAGGCCCGCATCACGGGGGAGGTCCACGAGGAGGGGCCCTTCGTAGATGGCACGGGGACGTACGATAAGGTGCGGCAGGAGCCGGTGTTCGCGGTGGACCGTTTGTACCGCCGCCCCGACGCCCTCTACCACCTCATCCTCTCCGGGGGCCAGGAACACCACCAGCTGATGGGGATGCCCCGAGAGCCCCTGATCTACGAGGCTGTGACTCGGGTGGTCCCCCACGTGGCAGGCGTCCGGCTCACGGAAGGGGGAAGCTCCTGGCTGCATGGGGTGGTGGCCGTCCGGAAGCAGCACGAGGGGGACGGGAAGAACGCCATCCTGGCCGCGCTCAGCGGCCACACCTCCATGAAGCGGGTGGTCGTCGTGGACGAGGACATCGACATCTACGACGACCGGGACGTGGAGTGGGCCTTGGCCACGCGGTTTCAGGCGGATCGAGACCTCGTGGTCATCGAGGGGGCGAAGGGCAGCTCCATCGACCCCAGCGCGGGAGAGACGACAGCCAAGATGGGGCTGGACGCTACGAAGCCCTTAGGTCGGCCCGAATTTGAGAAGCCTCAGGCGTAGCGGGTAATCGACGGCGATAACCAACGCGACAGCTTTTAGAGGCGGAGAGGCGTGGTCTCGGAGGCATGCGTCGGGCCCTCCTTCTTCTCCCCCTCCTCTTCGTATTCCTCCATCCGCTGGGGGTCTCGGGACCCCCTTCGGACGCAGGACCCTCCCTGGTGTCGGGGCCTCTCCTGACCCCGCCGAATCCGGCGGTGTACGCAGCTCCGCCCTTTGTCCTCCAAGTGGGCCCTCAGCCCGTCTCCGTGCGACCCGCGGGAGCCCTGGAGGAGGTCGTCGCGGTCCTGGTCGACTTCCCCGATCAGGCGGCTCTGGGCAGCCCGGCGGACGTGGGAGACCTCCTCTTCGATGCCACGCCGGGGGCACGTAGCCTCCAGGCATACTATCTGGAAAACAGCTACAACGCTACCCAAGTCGGAGGCGCAACCACGGCGAACTGGAACCGGGCCCCCCAAACCATGGCCTACTACGGGGAGGACGGGGGAAGCATCGACGACGCCAACGGGCCCATCTACTGCCTGGTGGTCGATGCGGTCCTGGCGGCCGACGCGGCCGATCCCAGCCTGGACTTCTCGCAGTACGACACCGACGGGAACGGGGAGGTGGACCACCTCATGGTCGTCCACGCGGGGAACGGCCAGGAGAGCACGGCCAACACGAACCTGATCTGGTCCCACCACTGGGCCATCATCGATGCCCGGCAGTGCGGCCACCCCACCAGCTCCGTCAACCTGGACGGGGTCCGCCTCCGGGAGTACCTCATGGCCGCGGAGACATCGCCGTTGGGCGTCTTCGTCCACGAGTTTGGCCACGACTTCGGGCTACCGGACTTGTACGACGTGACCGGTGCCACCCTGGGCATCGGCGTCTGGGGGGTCATGGGCACCGGATCGTGGAACGGGGCCCCTCGAGGGTCCAGCCCGGCCCACTTCACCGCCTGGTCCAAGGCCCAGCTCGGCTGGTTGGACTTTACGGTCGTGACCGACGCTCTTGCCTCGGCCCCCATCCCCGCCCTGGCCACGAACTCCGTGGCCTACAAGCTCCCCATCAAGGACTCCTTCCGGGGGGAGGAGTACTTCATCGTCGAGAATCGGCAGCCACTGGGCTTCGACCAGGGCCTCCCCGGCGAGGGGCTCCTCATCTGGCACGTCGACGAGACCGTGAGCAGCAACACCAACCCGAACCGCCGCCTGGCGGACCTGGAGGAGGCGGACGAGGGCCGCGGGACCTTCTTCGCCGACAACCCCTCCCAGCCCACGGACGTCTGGGCCGCCGATCCCGTGGGTTTCAACCCCGACACCGTCCCTGGCAGCGACGACAACGACGGCGCCCGGACCGGATGGAAGGTGACTGGGATCAGTCCCGCCCAAACGGTCATGGTGGCGAACATCAGCCTCGGCGTGGCCGTGGACCTCGCGGTCCTCGAAATCGCCCGGCCGAGCTTTGTTCCCCTGGACGAGCCCGTGGAGGTCGACGTCTTGGTGGTGAATCGAGGTCTGACGACCGTGTCCAACGGCAACCTCACCCTCGCGGTCTTCTACGAGGCGTACAACGTCAGCGCGAAGGTTGCCGAGGAGTCTCGGCCGCTGCTCGCCCTCGCTGAGGGTGAGAGCCAATCGCTTACGTTCACCTTCACCCCGGACCAGCGGGGTAGATACATCGTGGAAGCCTTTGCTCAGGTCCCGGGGGACGAACTGCCGGAGAACAACGTCCGAATCGTCCATGTGGTGGCGGGCCAGCACCTCCTGCTGGAGGACGTCGAGGGCGATGTCTCGGCGTGGACTATCTCCAACGACACCGATTCCGCTCACCGCTGGGAGGTCGTGGGAGACGGGGATGGATTCGGCACGGCCCATAGCCCTACGCGGGCGTGGCGGTTCGGCGACTTCGGCATCGCCGGGGACCCGGTGATTCACCGGTTCTACAACCTCACGAGCCCGGGGATTCCCCTTGGAACGGAGGTCCCCCGCCTACTCTATTACCAACGTTACGAGCTCGCCATCGTGCCGGAGGAGAGCGGGGCTGAGCCTCCCGAATCGGACATGGCCAACGTATCCATATCCTTCGATGGGAGGCCTTGGATCATGGTGGCCTCCTTCACGGGGACCGAGGCCGAATGGGCGCCGGTCTACGTCGACCTGGCCGCCTATGCCGCCGGGGCCAGCAGCTTCCGGCTCCGGTTTACTGCGACGGCGGGTCGTATGCCGGAGGAAGGCGGGTGGTGGATCGACGACGTCGCCGTTTTGCGAGTCCCGGTGGGCCCGCTCCCCCTGCTGAGGGCCTTGACGAACCAGGCGGAGGTCAGTCCCGGAAGCAGCGTTTCCCTCTCCGTCCTCGCCGTAAACATCGGGGACCTGCCGGCGAACTTCACCTTTTCCGTACAAGGGCTTGACGCTGACTGGGGGACCCTCATCGGGCGGAACGAGACCTCCGCCATCCCCGTTTCGAGTTACGACGAGCGCCTCGGCCCCGACCAACAGCGGGCCTTGAACCTCATCGTCCGCGCGCCCCTCCTGGCTGAGCAGGGCGTCCTCCACCAGGGCACCCTCACCGCAGTCGCCGTGGACGCGGGAACCAGCTCGAGCTTCGTCTTCACGCTCAGCGTGCCCCTGGGCTTCGGGTTCATCCTCTCGGGCCGGACCCTCATCTTGGCCCTCATTATCGGCGGCATCATGCTGGCCCTGGCTATGGTCCTGACGGGCATCCGACGACGACGTTCCCTCCCCCCGTACTAACTTTATACGCCTGCCCCTTTGTATCGACGTGCTTCTGGAGAACCCCCTCCTCGTATCTGAGGAGCTGGAGGAGCGGGCCTACCAAGTGAACATCGCCCGCTCTTGCCTGGAGCGCAGCACCCTCGTCGTGCTCCCCACGGGGATGGGGAAGACCGTCGTGGCGCTCCTTGTGCTCGCGGAACGACTCCACCAGGGGGTGGGGCGGGTCCTTTTCATGGCCCCCACGAAGCCGCTGGTGGAGCAGCACGCGGCGTTCCTTCGGGCGCGACTCCAGCCTGACATCACGATCGGCGTCTTGACGGGGGAGGTCGCCCCCGCGGACCGGGAGTGGACCTGGATCCACGAGGACATCATCGTCTCCACCCCCCAAGTGGTCCGCAACGACCTGAAGTACGAGCGAGCGGAGCTGGAGGGGTTCGGCCTCCTGGTCTTCGACGAGGCCCACCGGGCCGTGGGGGATTACGCCTACGTGGAGGTCGGAGGGGCCTACAAGGCGGAGGACGGCCTCGTCATGGGCCTCACGGCCTCCCCGGGGAGCGACCCAGAGCGCATCCTTGAGGTGGCCCGCAACCTGGGCATCGAGGGGGTGGAAATTCGGACGGAGTTCGATCCCGACGTCGTGAACTACATCCACGATGTGAAGATGGAACGGGTGAGCGTCTCCCTCCCGCCGGCCATGGTGCGGATCCGGGACCTGCTGAAGGGGGCGTTCCAGGAAGTTGCCGCCGATCTGCAGCAGCGGGGGTTCCTGCCGGAACGCAGACGCGCCACGGTCCGTGAGATTGTGACCGCCCAGAAACGGGTGAGCCAGCGTCTCGCGCGGGGGGAGAAGAACTACCACCTGTTCCGGGCGGCCTCGAACCTCGCAATGGCCCTCAAGATCAACCACGCGGTGGAGGTGCTGGAGACCCAGGGCCTAGGGGCGCTGCGCT
>JBHIDH010000065.1:0-5933 GCA_046759985.1 Thermoplasmata archaeon | reverse complement strand
CCTTTAGCCTTGGCCGCGCTCCTCGGACCGTTGGCCCGGGTCACCTGCCGCCTCGAGTTCCGCTACCCCACGCAGGACATGGCGGAGAAGGTCCTGCAGGCAGTGGAACGGGAGAACGCCCCCTACGTGACCGCCCGCGTGGAAGGCGACACCTTGGTCTCGGAGGCCGAGGCGCGCTCCCTAGAGAGCCTGGTCCACACCCTCGAGGACTACCTGGCCTGCCTCTCAGTGGCGGAGAAGATGCTAGACCTCGCCTGACCCTTCCCGGACCTTGACCGCCGGCCCCACGGCAAAGGCGAGCATCTCCTCCCGGTTCATCAGGGCCCGCCCCACGGCCAAGAGCCCGTCCTCCTGGTCGACCACGAGAACCTCCTCCCAGGGCCGGAGCTCCGGATCGGCCTCGACCACGAACTTGGCGAACACGCTCCGGCCTTGCCGGTTGAAGGGCGCCGAATCGGCCTCCACGATGACGCGGAGACGGGGCGCCTCCAAGGCCTCGTGCAGCCGCTGGCCCCCCGCCCACTTCAGCGTATAGAGGCCGTCCGAGGCCCGCAGGGAGAGGACGTGGGCCCCGTCCACGAGGACGTTCCGAATCCGTCGCGTCCTCTGGGATGTGACCACCTCCACGTCCCCGCGAAAGAGGGCGTCGGTGGCCGGGGGGCCGAACTGGTGGTCCGCGATGGCCCGCGCCCGGAGCAGGTCGTCGGTGCCGGAGGCAGATCCTGGTGCCCGCCGCCGGAGCTCCTCCAGGCTCTCCTCGCCCTCCCAGAGGAGGCCGAACGCGAAGGGGCGCAGCCGGAGGAACGCATGGAGGAAGGCCTCGGCGGCTTCCAGGGCCTCGACCCCCGGGGCCTCGGGCAGGACGGACTGGCCCACCGGGTAGACCCCGTCGAGCTCGATGGGGACGGGGCCCAGGCGGGATTTCACCACGGCGTGGGCGTCGGCCCCCTGGAAGAGCGCACGGAGGACACGCCGATAGCCCCGGGTGTACGGCTGCGGCCCCTCCGGGAGGATGAGGGCCGCCTTCACGGCCGGCGGCCGGTAGCGCTCCAGGACCCGCTTTCGGAAGCGATGGAAGATGGGGCGCCAGAGAGTCTCCGGCCCCGTGTAGAAGGGGCTGCCGTCCGAGAGCTTCTCGTAGCGCTCCAGGAAGTCCACGTGCCGCGCCAGAACGCGCAGGACCTCCAGGAGGCGGGGGTGGGCCCGGCTCCGCCGCTCGACGTGCTCCCACAGGGTCCCCTCGTGGATGGCCTGCTTGACCCGCTCCACCTCCTGGAAACTGACGTGGAGGTTGTGTCGAGCGACCCGGGAGGGATCCTCCCGCAGGGCCTGAGGGGTGGCGTCCCGACAGGCCGGACACGGGCAGGCAATGTGCCGCAGATCCCGGACCCGGCGGGTCCCCCACGAGGTCATCATCCGTCCGTCGTAGGCGTATTTCGCGTAGGCAGCCGAGTCGAAGAGATCGCAGCCCAGGAGAACCGCCAGGCCGAAGACCATGGGATGGCCCGCCCCGAAGAGGTGGACGGGGCGGTCAGGTCGCAGACCCATGCGACTCCGGAGAATGACCTCCGCCAGGTCGGCGAAGCGGTAGGCCTCCATGAGGGGCACAACGCCCCCGATGGCGTGGATCTGCAGGGAGAGGCGGGAGAGGCCCTCCGCGCACCGGGTTCGGAGGTCGGCGAAGCGGCCTCCCTGCACCGTCCCCGCCAGAGCCATCGTGCCCCGGAGGTCCACGGCCTCTTCCGACCGCTTCAGCGTCTCCGCCACGGCCGCCTCTGCCCTGGATCGCGGATCGTCGGGCTCCGAGAAGACGTCCAGGGATGCGCCGAGGTCCGCGCCGATGGCGGCCTGGTATCGCACGATGTCCGCGTTGGGTACGTCGACCTGGCCGTAGACGTGCTGCTGGAAGGCCCCCGAGTCGGTCATGACGGGGCCGGGGAAGCCCAACAGGCCGTGGACGCCTTCCTGCAGGGCCCGATCGCGCGCCTCGCTCCGATGCAGGATGTAGGCGTTCGTCATGAGGATGGGTACCCGGAATTCCTCCAGCAGGGTCTGGGGGGTGACGATGAGGCTCGCGGGGTGGACCACGGGCATGAGGGCGGGGGTCTCCACGGGGCCATGGGCCGTATCCAGGCGCCCGATCCGCCCCAGGCCGGCCCGCGCCCGCACCTCGAACATCGGAGTCGCTAGGGGCCAGACGGCCAAACCACTTTCGGGGACCCCTCCCGGGCCTTCTTATAGGCAGGAGTGTCGTGCGACGGCCGGTTGCTGCGAAGCACCTTCGTCCACGTCCCGGGCATCGGGTACGCCACCGAGAGGAAGCTGTGGGACGGCGGCCTGGAGTCATGGGAGGCCTACCTCGAGCACCCCGAGGGTGTCCGGCTCGGGCCCGTGCGCGGGCGGCGGCTGGAGGAGGGACTGCGCCAATCCCAGAAGCGCCTCCGAGCGGGAGACCACCGCTTCTTCGCCCGGCACCTCCCCCGTCGCGAGTTCTGGCGGGCCTACCCGGCGTTCCGAGACGCCGTGGCCTATGTGGACATTGAGACCACGGGCCTGGAGGCGGAGCAGGACGAGATCACCCTCATCGGCCTCTTCGATGGGGCGGAAATGCGGTCCTTCTACGGGGAGTCCCTGGAGGCGTTCCCGAAGGCCCTCGGTCCGTACAAGCTGCTGGTGACCTTCAACGGCGCGACCTTCGACGTGCCCTTCCTGCGGCGGACCTTTCCCGCCCTCCGGGTCCCCCCGATTCACATCGATCTCCGCTACCTCTTCGCCCGTCTGGGGATGAAGGGCGGCCTGAAGGCCATCGAGGGCCGCCTGGGCATCCGGCGGAGCCGGGCGACCGAGGGGGTCCGAGGGTGGGATGCCGTCTACCTGTGGCGTCGTTACCAACGAGGGGACCAAGAGGCCCTCCGGGTCCTGCTCCGGTACAACGAGGAGGACGTGGTGAACCTCCGACCCCTCCTCGAAATCGCCTACGACGGCCTCCGTTCCCAGTGTCTGCACCCGGGCTTCCGCACGTACTCCCTGAAGGACCTGCCCGCCTCCCGGACCCCCGGCCGGGGGGGCCCCGGTCACGCGGCCTTGCCCGCGGACGAAGGGGTCCTCGAGTCCCCGTAGGCACGGCCCCGGTACTCCTCCACGGGGAACCGCTCCTCGTTCTCCTCCATCTTCCGGAGGATGGCCTGTGTGAGGTCGATGGAGACCGCGTTGGCCATGCTCAGGCCGAAGATGAAGACGTCCGCCAGCTCCCCGGCAATCCGCTCCTTGAGCTCGAGGAGTCGGGCACGCACCTCCTCCTGTCCCCGCCACCGGAAGAGCTCGAGAAGCTCCGAGGCCTCCACGGAGAGGGCCAGGGCCAGGTCCTTGGGATTGTGGAACGCCTCCCACTCCCGCGCCGCCACGAACGCGGCAATGCGGCCGCGCAACTCTCCCAGGGTCGCCTCGTCCCCCATGGCCGCACATGAGGGGGCGGAGATAAAGAGCTTCCCCGGCCGTCACGAAACCTAGATATCTCCGCCCTTCATGGCTCGGGCGTGGCCCTGGAGCTCGCCCTTCTCGTCCTCCCGCTCTTCCTGCCGGGCTACCTCCTGGTCAACGTCCTCTTCCCCGGCCGCGGGAGCCTCGGCGGGTCGGTGGATGTGGTGTATCGGGTCTTCCTGGGGATCGTGCTGAGCGTGGCCCTCACGGTCGTCTACGGGACCCTCCTGATCATCCTGGCCGGTTCCGACCAGGTCCTCCTGCGCCCCGAGACGCTGTGGCCGGGCCTCGCCCTGCTCGCCTTGGTCCTGTTCCTCGTGGGTGTCTTCCGAGGGGCCTACCCTCGCCTGGCGACCCTGGTGGGGCGAACCCCGGCGCCTCCCGGACGGGGGGACGAGGAGGAGGACGACCTCTTCGACAGGCTCATGGACGTCACGGCCCGGTTGGAGGCGGCGAAGGCGGCGCCCGAGGGGGAGGCGGAGGACATCGAGGAGCTCAGGCAAGAGAAGCGACGGCTCGAGGAAGAGGCAGCGAGGCGGGCCTGATGGAGTACAAGCTGGCGGTCGTCGTGCGGAGCGACCTCGATCTGTCCAAGGGGAAGCTGGCGGCGCAGGTGGGTCACGCGTCCGTCGTCTGTGCGTTGAAGGCGCAGAAGGGGAGACGGGCCTGGTTTCGGGCCTGGATGGACGACGGGCAACGGAAGGTGGTCCTGCGAGCGGACGGGCTCGACGCCCTCTTGGCCCTGCAACGGGCGGGCCGGGCCCAGCGGCTGACGACGGCGCTCATCACGGACGCTGGATTGACGGAAGTGCCGCCGGGCACCCAGACATGCGTCGGCATCGGACCGGGTCCCGAGGAGCTCGTGGACCGCGTGACGGGGCGACTGAGGCTCCTGTGATGAAGGCGCAGGTGCGTGTGCTGGGGCTCGATGACGGGCCCTTCTCCTTTGGCGATGCACGGGTCGCGGTGGTGGGCGTGGTGGTTCGGATTCCCTCGTACGTGGAGGGCGTTCTCGTCACCGAGGTGGAGGTCGACGGGACGGACGCCACGGACAGGATCGTGGACACGCTCCGGAACTCCCGCTTCCGGGAGGGCCTGGCCCTCGTCATGATCGACGGCGTGGCCCTAGGGGGGTTCAACGTCGTCGACATCGCGAAGGTCCACGCGCAGACGGGCGTTCCCACCCTGACGGTGACGCGAAAGGAGCCCGACCTGGAGGCCATGGAGAAGGCGCTCCGGGCCAGATTCGCAGACTGGGCCGAGCGGATGGAGGTGATTCGTCGGACCCCGCTGGAGCGGGTGGAGACCCCCCACAAGCCACTGTACGTGCTACGGGAGGGCATCGGCCCGGAGGACGCCCGGGACCTCATTCGCCGCAGCACGGTCCGGGGGGCCCTCCCGGAGCCCCTGCGCATCGCCCACCTGGTGGCGACGGCCCTGAAGACGGGGGAGTCCAAGGGCTCGGGTTAGCGGAGGGAGAAGCGCAGGAGGGCGCCGATCCCCCCGAGGGCCTGGAGTTTCTGGCCGGCATCGTGGCGGCTGCTCACGACGAGAACCCGCCCCTTCTTCTGCTCGACGCGTCGCATCAGGCCTTCCACCTCTCCGGACCGCGTGAGCTCGTCGGTGACGAGGAGGGTCTTCACCGCGCCCGCCTGGACGGCAGTCTCGACCTCCTCGGGTCCGTAGGCGTGGGGCCCGTCTCGGGCGATCTCCTCGAGGAGACGCTCCACGAAGCGGGTCTCCAGCGCCACGCGGGAGTCCTCGAGGACCCGCTCGGCCAGGCCGCTACGCAGGGCCTCCTGGATGCCCGTGATGCCCGGATGGCCGGTGGCGAAGCTCGAGGCCTCCCGGAACAGCTCGGGCTCCCGCTGTCGGCCGTAATGCAGGAAATCCTCCCGGGCGAAGCCGGGGCCCAGGACGATGAGGCCGGGCGGGTCCACCTGACGCACCTTCTCGAGCACCTGCGCGTAGTAGTCCTCCTTCGGAGGCTCCTCCTCCTCGTACATCTTGCCGCTCCGGCGTCCCCGGATCTCCGCCACCTCGCGAATCCCGGACTGGTGCATCATGGCAATCAAGGCCTCCTCGTCGTCCAGGGAAACCAGCGTCACCAGGGGCTTCTCCGTCGCCTCCACGGCCTCCTGGATTCGCTGCAGCTGGGACGCCCGCCACTCCTTCACGATCTCCAGGGCCTCGCCGGGGACCACGTTGAGGGTGTGGTGAGAGCCCAGGTCCATGGGTCCCTCCTCAATCAGGCCGTGGACCCGGAGGCGGTCGGTGAATTCGTCGTACTCCCGCCGCTCGACCCGGAGGCTGAGGGTCACCCGCTTCTTCTCCCCTCGTTCGGGGCGCACCTTGTCCGTCTTACGCTCCTCCCGCCGCCGCGTGGAGGCCCGGACCAGGTCCCCCTCCTCGACGAGGTTGAAGAGGTGCCAGAGGTCGTCCAGGTTCTGGGG
>JBHIDH010000064.1:0-5973 GCA_046759985.1 Thermoplasmata archaeon | reverse complement strand
CTGGCCTGGCCTTTCAGGTCCACCTTGTTCGCCAAGATGTACACCGGTATGTCCCCCGTAACCTTGTGGACCGCGTTCACCCATCCGACCAAGCTGAAGAGCGTCTCCCTTCTCGTGAGGTCGCAGACCGTGAGGATGCCCTTGACCCCGTGGAAGTAGACCTCTTTGAGGAGGTCTCGGAAGCTCTCCTCCCCCATGATGTCCCAGATGGTCATGTCGACATCCACCCTGCCTCCGTTCCCGGTCTTGACCGCGATCTCCTTCTTGGAGACCTTCGCCCCCATGGTGGAGACGTAGTGGTCATCGAACTCATCGTGGACGAATCGTCGTACGAGGGAGGTCTTCCCGACGGCCGAATCTCCGACGAGGCACACCTTCACCTTCATCTTCTCGCTGGATGACATCTGCGACCCCTAGGAGACAATCTACCTCGCTCCGCCCACTATAAAATTCTATAGATGTCATTATCCGGGTCCCTACTAACATTGGTGGCCAGGCCGATTATCATTATCAATTCTCAGACTCGGATAGCTCTTTTAATATTGTTATGGGTAGAAGTGGGTTCTATGTCTGGGAGTGGTGGAATGCTGAGAATAGTTACAGCGGTGATTTGGGCGGCATCCATTGCCGCCGTTGGGCTCTCTTTTTACAGCGCCCAGGTGACTGGCTACGAATACACCCCACTGGCCTCCTTTAGGACCTACAACGGCATCCTCACGGCGAGTGTCTTCGCCCTGGCCATGGTCATCCTGGCCGGGATCGTTACGATGTACCGGGTCGATGGCGCCTCGCGAAGGCTGGTCAAGTCCATGGCGAAAACCCTGGAGCCCAGTGGCCTCCCCCTGAAGGTCGCAGAGATCGAGGCGGCCGTAGATTGGGAGCTCAAGCAGGCGCCCAACAGCGCGAAGGCCCAGCGACTGGACCAGGCCCTCGAGGAGTACCACGGCCTTCGGAGATTCCGGAAGGGCATCAAGTCCCTGCTGGCGGCGCCCGTGGGCCTCCTATCGGCCATCTTCGCCATCTCGGCCTGGGCCCTGCCGGCTACCGAGGTGTTCCTCCAGAACTTCGTCTACCTGAACACCGCGCTGCTGTTCTTCGTGACCTATGGCATGGTGATCGCCATCGCCTCGGTCATCGTGGCCGTCCTCGCGATGCTCTCCTCGGTGGAAGCCGCTGCCTAGATTCCTGAGACTCGAAGTTGGGCGAGGCCTGTTTCGTCGGAGGAACGGGACGATTCCCCCCCTGCGCAGCTGCGGGAATCTGTCCCGACCACCGATCGGTCCTCGTCCTCTCGAGCCTGAAGTTGCCGGGAGGCCTTGGGAAGGCGGGCCGGTGCCCTGGTGTGGATGTGGAGGGTTCGCCCCTTACGGGTTCAGCCTCATCTATTGAGGGGCACCAGGTTCTTCGCCGAGGTGACGGGGACTATCGAGCCTCGCCCTTCGGCAAGGCCTCCTCGGCACGCTTTCGCCTGTGACGCTCGATGGCGAAGCGGATGGATCGAAGGAGCTGAATCTCGTCGACCTGCCCCTTGATCAGGAAATCTTGCGCCCCCCTGCGAACGGCCTGGAACCCGAGTTCATCGTCGTCGTTGGCCGTGAGGATGATGATGGGTATGTCCGGTACCTGTTCGACGGCGCGCGTGACCGTGTCGAGCCCCTGCGAGTCCGGGAGCGACAGATCCAACAAGATTACATCGAAGGAGCTTCTCTCGGCCCGTTTTATCGCTTCACCCAGGCGCGGAACGCGCTCCAGCTTAACCTCAGCGGCCCCTGTTTGCTGTACGGCCAGGTGCAACAGGAGGACGTCGCCCGGATTGTCCTCCACCAGCAGAATCCTGATGCTCTCAGCACTCACGTCATCACCCCGGCGGCAACCTCGCAACCCGGAACCAGAAATGCTCGATTGCCTGGAGCATCTCTCGGAGCTCACCCGGACTGACACGCTTGTTGATGTAGGAGTTCGCATGGTTTTCGTACGCAAGGATCAGGTCCTTCTCGTCCATCGAGATCGAGAGGACGATGACAGGGATGCGCTTCAGGTCGCAGTCCCCCTTGATCTCGGCCAGGACCTCGTGGCCGTTCATGCGTGGCAGGTTCAGGTCGAGCAGAATGAGATCGGGGCGGGATACCTCGGTGTATTCGCCTTCCCGGCGCAGATAGGACAGCGCCTCCATTCCATCCTCCACGACGCCGAGGCTGATGGGAACACTGCCCCCCTTGAGGGCCTCCTTCGTAAGGCGCACGTCCCCGGGGTTGTCCTCCACCAGAAGAATCTCCGCGGGTCTCGGTGCGGTTCGCAAGGGTGTCATGTCTCCCCCTCCGGCAGGGTGAAGTAGAACGTCGAGCCCTCGCCCAGTCTGGAATCCACCCAGATGCGACCGCCCAGCCGTTCCACGATCTTCCTGCAGATCGCCAGGCCGATGCCGGTGCCCGGATAGGCGTCCCGGGCGTGGAGCCGCTGGAATATGGTGAAGATGCGCTCGGCATGCGGGGGATCGATCCCGAGGCCGTTGTCGCGCACCGCGAACCTCCATTCCTTCTCCGACTTCTCCGCCGAGATGTGGACCCTCGGCGGGTCCGGCCCACGGAACTTGATGGCGTTGCCGATGAGGTTCTGAAAGAGCTGTATCATCTGAATCTGATCCGCGAGGACCGTGGGCAGGGCATCATGGGTGACGGCGGCCCCGGTCTCCTCGATGGCGTCGCCCAGATTGGCGACGGCGTGATCGAGGACGTGCTCACAGCTGACCGTCTCGAGGTCGTGGGAGGGCCTGCCCACACGCGAATACTCCAACAGATCGGAGATCTGCTTCTGCATCCGATCGGCCCCCTCCACGGCAAAGGCAATGTACTCGTCGGCATCGGAGCCGAGTCGGCCTTTGTACTTCTCTTCGAGGAGGAGGAGGAAACTCGATATCATCCGGAGGGGCTCCTTCAAGTCGTGGGAGGCGACGTAGGCGAACTCCTCCAATTCGGCGTTGGAGCGCTCTAGTTCTTTGGCGTGCGATGCCAGCACTTTCGCAGCCTCGATCCGGGCGGTGACATCCTTACCCGTGGAGACAAAGTGAGTGATCACTCCCGCATCGTCGTGCAAGGGCATGATGGTCTTCTCCTCGTAGAACAGGGTGCCGTCCTTTCTTTTGTTGGTGAATAAGCCTCGGAATGCCTCGCCCGAAAGGATGGTCCCCCACAGTTCCTGGTAGAAGGCGTCGTCGTGTCGGCCCGATTTCAGAATCCGCGGCGTCTCCCCAAGTGCCTCCTCCTGGGTGTAGCCGGTGATCGCCGTAAAGGCAGGATTGACGTATTCGGTCACGCCTCCCGTGTCGGTGATGACAACGGCATCTGCAGTCTGCACAACGACATTAGAAAGCTTTCGTATCTCCTCCTCCCTCTTCTTGCGCTCGGTGATGTCGGTGAGCGTCATGATTACCCGTCTGTAGTTGGGGGGATCCCCGGCAACAGTCATGGACAGAATGGTGGGGATGCGTATGCCCCGCAGATTCGAGAGAAGAAACTCGCCTTCGAAGTGGGTTTTGCCTTCCCAGATGGTGACGATTATCTCCTCAAGTGCCTGCATCACCTCTGGGACGAGGATATCTTGAATCCCGACGGAGAGCTCATCGCTGCTCTCGGCCCCGAGTAACTTGAGCGCTGCCGCGTTGACATCCAGGACGGCCGCCATCTCAGGAAGCCGGGAAAGGAACTCGGGGCTGACCTTCAGATACTCACGGATGTCGGCGATCCCTTCCGCTTTCAGCTCCCCAAGGGCGGAATGCACGCCTGACAGATCCAATTCCCCGGTGGCCAGGGGAGCCGCTTCGAAAAGATCGCGATACCTTGCCTCACTCCGCCGCAGCTTCTCCTCCGCCCTCTTCAGCGCCGTGATGTCACGGGAGATGGTCGAGTAATACTTCACCTGTCCATCGTCCGACTTGTGCGCGAGGAGGACCATGGACACGGGAATCTCGTGGCCGTCCCGGTGGAGGAACGCCACTTCCCCGTTCCAGATGCCGATCCGGCGGGCGAGAGGCAGGGCCTTTTCCGTAAGGAGGCGGGTGGCCCAGTCCGGGTGCAGGTCGGCGATGTTCAGTTGGGTGACATCGGTGCCCTTGCCCAACCCACACATCTTGCGACCGGCGTAATTCACGTACTGAATGGTCCCGTCCGGGGTCGCGAACCCCACAAAATCCGTCGTTGCCTCCAGGAGGGCCGTCTGGCGCTTCAGAAACTCCCCCGCCCTTCGGGACTCCGAGATGTCCGTGAAGACGCAAATGGCGCCCTTCAACTCCCCCTCCGTGTCCCTGAGAGGTTTCGCCACGGCCGTCACGTGGGCCCCGTCGGGCCGCTGGGGATTGCAGATGAACATCTCAGTCTCATCTCTCGTTTCGCCTCGCAGCGCGCAGGACACGGGCAGGTCCTTCGAGGGGAAGGGCG
This sequence comes from Thermoplasmata archaeon, assembly GCA_046759985.1. Lineage (GTDB taxonomy): Archaea > Thermoplasmatota > Thermoplasmata > RBG-16-68-12 > JAJISG01 > JAJISK01. The sequence continues at coordinate 1,540 of JBHIDH010000064.1, read as the reverse complement.
TCTCCTCGTCTGGGCGGAACACCCCGTACTCCTGCTGCCACTTCCTGGGTTTGGCGTCCGTCGGTTCGATGCCCACGATGTCCGTCCAGGCGCGGTTGGAGAGGAGGGGCCTGCCTTTTCGGTCGACAACGACGATCCCGACGTCGAGGGCGTCGACGATGGGCTGCAGGAAGGGGGCGTGCTCCCCGGGGGCGGCCGGAGAGCCTTCGTGCAGGTCCGTCTCATTTCGAGGCTGCAGTCTGTTCCGGATAAAATCCTGAAACCCCATCTCTGTTCCTCCCTTTCACGGCCTCCCCGTGATAGGCCCCGTCCAGCAATCTCTGGAGAAACTCATCGACGAAGACGATGCTCTTCATGTGGCCGTCCCAGTCTCTCAGGCTGTCGCCCTGCTTCTCCTCGAGATCTCGGATGGCCGCCACCATCTCGTCCTTGATCTGTGCGGAACTCTCGCCCCGAACGACGGAGGCGAGGACGACGTACCGTCCGCTGCATAGGGAGATCTTCAGCTCGCCGAACGACATCTCGTGCAACTCCCCCTTCTCCTCGCCTTCCCCCTCCCGAAAGGCCTGCCGAACGAACTCCTGCACGGCACGGAACATCCCCGATAGGATATCCGGGTCGACGTGGGGCTTGAGCCTCCTCGTCAGATGCCGGATCAGAAGACCGCTTCGATCAAGGAGAAAGAGGTCCTCGACCAGGGCGTCCTCCGACCCGACGGAAGGCGCCTTCGCCTGTGCCCCTGCCTCGGTCTTCTCCAACGCCCGCTTGAACACGAAGTAGCTGAGGACGGCAAGCCAGAGCCCTTGAATCAGGAAGAATCCGACGGTAAGGATGGCTATGGCCTGGCCTGTTTCCTGAGTAACCATGAGGTTCCCTCACGCCTTCCATCCGGACCATCGGGACCGTGCGCGGGTGCCCTTGCTCGCGACGGGCTCGGCCGGCCTCCTCCCCCTTTCTTGTCTGGTGGTCTCGGGTGGCAGAACACACGGCCGGATCCCGGGGTCAAAGATTTCGCGCAGAAAACCGAGGACAGACGACGGGATTGCATGGCGGGAGATCACCCGACAATCATTTCGGCCAGCTTCTGAAAGGCCTCCGAGACGTTTTCTCCGCTCTTGGCGCTCGTGTAACTGTAGGGGGCGCTGTAGCTCGCGGCGACCTCCGCCAGGTCGCTCTCTTCGAAGTCAATCTCCTCCCCGAGATCCACCTTGTTCGCGAGGACATGGATGGGGATTTCCCCCGTCACCCGGTGAATGGCCCCGACCCACTCGCGCAACTCCTGGAGGGTGTCCTTCCGCGTTACGTCGCAGACCGCCAGGGTGCCTCGGGCGCCAGTGAAGTAGGCCTCCTTCAGGAGCTCCCGTAAGCTGCTCTGGCCCATGATGTCCCACACGGCCATGTTCACGTTGACCCAGCTTCCGTCTCCCTCCCTGACCACAAAATCCTTCTTGGAGACCTTGGCCCCGATGGTCGTGAGATAGCGACCGTCAAACTCGTCGTAGATGAATCGTCGGATGAGGGAGGTCTTGCCGACGCCCCC
>JBHIDH010000063.1:0-6196 GCA_046759985.1 Thermoplasmata archaeon | reverse complement strand
CGCCATCGGGAAGAAGGAGGAGATGGAGCGGATCGCGTCCTCCGCGCGCTGAGGTCGGACCTTCCGGCGCAGGGGGATGTCCCGTGAGCCTGTTGGTCACGATGGCCCGGGAGGCGACGTTGGTGAAGGTCGCGCAACGGGTTCGCCCCCTTTCCCGGGGCTACGTGGAGCGTTGGATCGCGGGGGAGTTCTCCCTAGCCGACCAGGTGGTCCAGAAACACGCCAACGACATCCGGGCGTACCGAGACCTCGTGCTCCAGACCATGGACGCGCTGACGGTGGAGGATCTCCTCCTGCGGTGTGAGGAGACGCGACCGGACCTGGAGGATCTCTGGGGAAGCCCGGAGGCTCACGAAAGGCTCGCGGAGGAGTGGGACAAGGCCCACGCGTATGTGGCGGACCTCTGAGCACCTTCGGCCCCCTCCCCCGGAAACCTTTAGATAGCCGGCCTTTCTGTTTGCCGAGATTCAGCAGCCAGCAGGTGACATATGGGACGGAAGGAAGACAATATCCGCAAGGCCCAGGCCATCATCCATAATCCGAAGTTCATCCGGAACATTGGGACCATTGCACATATCGACCACGGAAAATGCTGTCACGCGCTAACACGTGTCTGGGTGAACGGGGAGTGGGTGCGGGCCAGGGACCTCTGGGCCCGCTACTCGAAGAGACCGGCAGCCCCCAATCTGCGGGAGGGCGAGGTTCGGGACGTATCCGAGGACTCGCTGTGGACCCGGTCAATTGACCTCGCCTCGGGCAATGTCCAATTCGCCCAAATCACCCACGCTTGGCGTCTTCCGGCTACAGAACCCCTCATTGAGATCGAGACGCGGGATGGGAGGAGAATCCGGACTACGCCGGAGCATCCTTTCGTGGTTGCCGCGGAGCATGCGCTGCAGTTTAGGGAGGCTAGTGGGCTCGGGGTCGGGAACATGCTGGCGGTTCCCCGTTGGCTTCCGTCTCGGCCTGACGGTGAAGAGGATTGGGCAGCCCTTGAAGGCGCCGTGATACGTCGACTTGCCGCGGATGCGTCCTTCTGCTTCCGCCTCACCAGAGATGGCGAGAATGCCCTAGGCTTGGCCGGGCCCGTTCGTGGACCTAAGTTGATGCGATCTGCTGAGAGGGCGGGAATTACCCCAGACAGCCTCTATGCTCACATCGCCGAGGTTGCCCACAGACCCCAGGGGAGAAGGGGTGGCAAGTTGGCCTCACCTATCCATCTCCCAGAGCGGGAGGTCCTTGAGGAGGCCTTCTGGTACATCGGGCTGCTCTTCGGCGATGGGGATGGTCAGGCACGGCTCCACAGTACGGACATGTGGATCCTCACCGCGGCGCTCGAGGCACTGAGGTCAATTTCCCCCGAAGCCCGCATTGTACCGAGTGCCAGCACGAAACGGGCCTCGTACCTCGTGCCGGGGACGGCGAGCCTGAAGCATTTTCTCCGCATCGTCTTTGGGTATCCCCTCGAGGCGAAATCCCATTCCATCCGCGTGCCGGAGTTGCTTTTCACGGCGCCCCTCCCCTTGACCGCTGCGTTCGTCCAAGGCTACTTGGATGCGGACGGGACCGTCGAGAAGGCCCGCTCAGCGGTCTCGGCCACGAGCGTATCCGAGGTTTTCCTCGATGAGCTGCAATTGCTGCTCCTCCGCTTCGGGGTTCGGGGAATCATGGACAGGCGAAAGTCGAAATTCAACCTCTACATCTCCGGGAAGAGGAATCTCACTCGTCTTCCTCAATTCCGCCATCCCGGGAAGGTGGCCCGTCGGGCCGAGCTTGAGCGGAAAGCCAAGACCTCCTACGTCGTGGACCTACTCCCCGTCGACCTGACTCAATTCACGAGCCAGAACTACAAGACTCGATTCTACACCACGGCGGGACAGAAGCCCTCCACGCAATCCCTCCTCTCCATGGTCGACGAGGACGTGTCAGGAGTCGCACCTCTCCTGAACGAGGAAATCGCCTTCGTCGAGGTCAAGGCCATCCGGGAGGTCGAGGCGGACTGGGTCTACGACTTCTCCGTCCCCGGCCCCCAGAACTTCGTCGCCGAGGGCTTCTTCGTCCACAACACGACCCTCTCGGATTCCCTCATCGCGGGTGCTGGCATGATGTCCGAGGAGCTCGCCGGCCGCCAGCTCCTCCTGGACTACGACGAGCAGGAGCAGGCCCGGGGCATCACCATCAACGCGGCCATCGCCTCCATGGTCCACCCCTTCGAGGGGGACGAGTACCTCATCAACCTCATCGACACCCCCGGCCACGTGGACTTCGGCGGCGACGTCACCCGGGCCATGCGGGCCATCGACGGGGCCATCCTCGTGGTCGACGCCGTGGAGGGGGTCATGCCCCAGACCGAGACGGTCATCCGGCAGGCCCTGAAGGAGCGGGTCAGGCTCGTCCTCTTCATCAACAAGGTGGACCGCCTCATCAACGAGCTCAAGATCGACGCGGACGCCATGCAGGAGCGGTTCCTGAAGATCATCACGGAGGTCAACCGCCGGATCGGCCAGCTCCTCCCGGACGAGCTGAAGAAGGAGTGGCAGGTCCGCGTGGAGGACGGGAGCGTGGCCTTCGGCTCGGCCTACTACCGGTGGGCCATCTCCGTCCCCTTCATGCAGGCGACGAACCTCACCTTCAAGGACATCTACGACTACCACGAGAAGGGGCACATCGAGGAGCTGCAGGCGAGGGCCCCCCTCCACCGCATCGTCCTCAACATGGTCATCAGCCACCTGCCCGACCCCCTGGTGGCCCAGCGCCTCCGCGTCCCCATCATCTGGAAGGGGTCCCCCGACTCGGAGGTGGGGCGGGCGATGATGGAGGTCGACGGGGACGGCCCCGTGGCCTTCGTGGTCACGAAGATCATCCTCGACCCCCACGCCGGGGAGGTGGCCACCGGCCGCCTGTTCAGCGGCACCCTGAGGCGGGGTTCGGAGGCGTGGATCCTGGGGATGCCCAAGCCGGAGCGCCTCCAGACCGTGAGCATGGTCGTCGGCGACGACCGCATTCCCGTCGAGGAGATCACGGCGGGGAACGTGGCCGCCTTGGTGGGGCTGAAGACGGCCCTCTCCGGGTCCACCCTGGCCGACGACAAGGACATGGTCCCCTTCGAGCGGATCGTCCACTACTCCGAGCCCGTGGTGACGGTGGCCATCGAGGCGAAGCACACGAAGGACCTCCCCAAGCTCGTGGAGGTCCTCCGGATGATCGGCAAGGCCGACCCCTCCATCCAGGTGGAGATCGACCAGGAGACGGGGGAGCACCTCATGTCGGGCATGGGGGAGCTGCACCTCGAGGTCACCCAGTACCGCATCGTCCACGAGTACGGGGTGGAGATTGACGCCTCCCCGCCCATCGTGGTGTACCGGGAGAGCGTCCAGGGGGGGGCGGGGCCCTTTGAGGGGAAGTCGCCCAACAAGCACAACCGCTTCTACCTGGAGGTGGAGCCCCTGGAGGCGGCCGTGGTCCAGGCCATCCAGAGCGGCGAGATCCCCTCCAACCAGCGCATCAAGAACGCCCGGGAGGTGATAGCCCGGCTGCGGGAGCTGGGCATGGACAAGAAGGAGTCTCGCAAGATCGTGTGGATCCAAGACGCCAACATGTTCCTGGACATGACAAAGGGGATCCAGTACCTCCACGAGACCATCGAGCTGGTCCGCGAGGCCTTCGTGGAGGCGGCGACCCGGGGGCCGCTGGCCGGGGAACGGTGCCTGGGGGTGAAGGTCCGTCTCGTGGACGCCAAGCTCCACGAGGACTCCATCCACCGGGGGCCGGCCCAGGTCATCCCCGCCTCCCGCTCCGCCATGTACGGGGCCATGGTCCTGGCCGGGCGCGTCCTCCTGGAGCCGAAGCAGAAGGTCGTGCTGAACCTCTCCCAGGAAGTCATGGGGGCCGCCATCGCCGAGCTCCAGTCCCGCCGGGCCGTCATCGAGGACATCGACCAGGAGGGGGACGAGGTCACCATCAAGGCGAAGGCTCCCGTGGCCGAGATGTTCGGCTTCGCCACCGCCATCCGCTCGGCCACCGCGGGGCGGGTCCTGTGGTCCTACGAGAACGCCGGGTTCGAGCGGATCCCCGCCGACCTGCAGGAGGAGGTGGTGGCCGAGATTCGCGTCCGGAAGGGCCTCCGCCCGGAGCCCTACGACGCGAACTACTACGCCGCCTGAAGGGGCCTCGCCGGTGGCCAGGCCCCTGTCGCAGGAGGACGACGGCCTTTCCCGCGTGAAGGAGGAGGCCAGACTCACCTTCCGGCTCGACGTCCGGATCGAGTCGTCGTGAGAATCAGGCCTGATTCGGTCACCCATTCCTTTAAGCTCTGAGGGCCCCCCGAGGGGGCCGTGGTCAGCCATCTCACACGGGGTGCGATCATCCTGGCGGCCTGCGCCCTTCTCGTCCCTCTCGCCGTGGCCCTACTCGCGGCCCCGGCCCGAGCTCAGGCACCCACCCTCGTCGTTTCAAGCCCCCAACCGGGGGCCGTGGTCACGGGTGACGTCCTCTTCCAAGGGACGGTGGAGGACTCGGACGGGAACCTCGATTCGGTCGAGATCGCCATCGAAGGGGCCAATCCTGCCTTGAAGGTCAAGTTCCCCGGCGCGAAGTTCAACGCCACCTGGGAGAAAAGCTGGAACAGCCAGGGAGCCCCAGACGGGCTGAGGGAAGTGAGTATTTTCGCCGTGGACAAGGCGGGAGAGACCTCCCAGCCGGTGAACTTTCCCCTCCTCGTCGACAACTTCAAGGAGCCGCGCCTCGTGACGACGGAAATCCTCTTTGATGCCGAAGGAGATTCGAACTTTGCGATGTGGAGGGACCTGGAAGCGGTTCCCACCACCCGTCTGTCCTTTGAGTTGAGCTTCAGCGAAGAGATGGATGAAGCGTCCCTCGGGGATTCCGTCAGCTTCCTCGGAGGCGAGGCCACATGGCAGCTGGCTTCGCAGGATGGCCTGCTCTTCTGGCTGAACGTTTCCTATGTCCAGGTCGATACGGCCTACAGCCTGACCGTGGCGAACTCCACCACGGACCTGGCCGGAAATCCCCTCATGACACCCTACGAGCTCTCCTTCCGTACGGCCGCGGAAGCCACGCCCGGAACCCCCACCACGGGGGGAGCCTTCTTCCTTCCCATCGACCCCCTCTGGCTCTGGATTTCGGGGATCGCGGGCGGCGCGACGGTGGCCGGCGTCGTCGTTTGGAAGAAGGGACTCCATCGTCGTTTCATCGATTCCCTGCGCAGCCTATCGAACCGCCTGCGAAGGCGGGACTAGGCAGCCACTACGCATAGGGGAAGTGTCTTTCCGACCCAATCATAACGACCCCGACGGAAAGGACGCTGGATGGCTCTCCTCAGCAACGACGCCAAGATCAAAAGTCTGTGGTACCTCCTCCTCTCCGCCATCGGCGTCTTTCACGCCGAGGTTCTGAGCGGGAGCAGCCCCGACGTCCTGTACAACCCCTTCATGTTCGCTCTCGTCACGCCCGTCTACGCCGTCCACTACGTCCTCTTCGGCCATCTCATGGGGCGCCATCAAGGGGACACCAAGGTCCTCTACCTCTTCGGCTGCCTGACAGGGATGTACGAGACCTTCATCACGAAGGTCTACTTCTCCCCGCCCTGGAATCCGGGCGCCGTCGGTCCCGGGGGCATCGCCTGGGTGGAGCTGCTCTGGATCGGCTTCACCTGGCACGCCTTCCTGAGCTTCCTCATCCCCTTCCGGCTCATGCAGGGCCTGTACAGTCCCGCGAACCGGGGTGCGTCGAAGGCCCGGGACTTGAAATGGTTCCTCGTGGCCACGCCGCTCCTGGGGGGCGTCCTGGGCTACGGCTTCGGGCGGTCGGCGCCGGAGCTACTCCTGCCCCTCGTCCTCTCCTTCGCCGTCCTCGTCCTCCTGTCCCTCGCCTTCCTGTGGGGGGCGAGACGGTGGGGATTCCGCAGCACGGAACAGCTTCGCCTCGGTCGGAGGGGGCGCGCCTTCGCCCTCGGCGCCTTCGTGGCCGTCTACGTGGCGTACGGGGTCCTGCTGCGTCCGGAGTTCCTGCCGCTGGGCTTGCCCCTCGTCCTCGTCGCCCTCATCTACGCCGGCCTCGTGCTCCTCACCCGGGCCACGATGCGCGGCGCGGAGGTCGAGGAGGCCCCGGCCCACGAGGGGCCGCCGGACCTGGCCGCCCCCTTCCGGTACCTGCTCCTCTACTTCCTCGCCTTCCT
>JBHIDH010000062.1:0-6201 GCA_046759985.1 Thermoplasmata archaeon | reverse complement strand
CCAAGGAGATGGGCTACCCCTTCCCCTACCTCCGGGACAAGAGCCAGGCCGTGGCCGAGGCGTACGGGGCGCAGTCCACCCCGGACCTGTTCATCTTCGACAAGGACCGGAAGCTCCGCTTCCGCGGCCGCTTGGACGACAACCGGGACGATCCCGCCGCCGTGCAGAAACGGTACGTGCGGGAGGCCTTCGAGGCCCTTCTGGCGGACGAGGAGCCGCCCGAGTCCTTCGTGCCCCCCATCGGCTGCAGCATCAAGTGGACGGACTAGGCTCGTTCGGGGGCGGGATCTCGGGGCCTGGATACCCGACTCACGCCCTCACGCGGCCGTGGCAAGGGGAAAAGGCCAATACATCGTCCTCCCCTTTCCCGGCGTTGACCCCGCAGAGTCTACAGTACATGACCCACCCCGACGTGACGAGCGCCCGGTCCCTGACCACGGCTGCGCTTGTCCTCTACGCCGTGTTCGGGCTCATCTTCCTCGGCCTTGGGGTGTTCAGCTTCCTCTTCCTCTTCCTGGGAATCGTCCCGTTCGTCATGTTCCTGGTCGTCTACGCGACCGTCCGCGAGCCCCTGGGGCGGGGCGAGGTGGCCCGGGCCGCCACGCCGGCCCTCGTGCTGGGGATTCTCTCCCTCCTCCTCACGAACATCATTTCGGGAATCCTGCTGCTCGTGGCCTACGCCAAGATCAGCCGCGCGCAGTCGGCCCTCGAGACGGCTGCGTGGCGCGCCGCCCCGGCGGGTGGGGCGGCGTCGTGGGCTCCCGGGGGGCAGACGGGAGCGGGCGTTCCCGCGGGCGACATGCGCTACTGCCCCTCCTGCCGGGCCCCTCTCACGCCCCCGTACCGCTACTGCACGCACTGCGGATACCAAGTTCCCGGGGGTCCCACCGCTCCGGCAAACGATTAAATACGCCAGTACGATGATTTCGGGGGGAACCTCCCATGGCCTTTCACGAGTTTCTCATCGGGCTAGCCCTCTTCGTCCTCGTCATCATCCTCGCCTCGGCCATCAAGATCGCCCGGGAGTACGAGCGGGCCGTGATTTTCCGCCTCGGGCGGCTGCGGGGAACCAAGGGTCCGGGTTTGTACTTCCTGATTCCCCTCATCGATCGGCGCGTCCTCGTGGACCTGCGCGTCCTCTCCATCGACGTCCCGCGCCAGCAGGTGATCACGGAGGACAACGTCTCCGTCCAGGTGGACGCGGTCGTCTACTACCGGGTGGACGAACCCATCAAGGCCATCGTGAAGGTCCGGGACTTCTTCCAGGCCACGAACCTCCTGGCCCAGACCACCCTCCGGGACGTCCTCGGGCAGGTGGAGCTGGACGACCTCCTGTCCAAGCGGGAGGACCTCAACCGGCGGATCCAGGACCTCCTGGACGTGGCCACGGACCCGTGGGGCATCAAGGTCCAGTCCGTGACGATCCGGGACGTCTCCCTGCCGGACACGATGATCCGCGCCATCGCCAAGCAGGCGGAGGCCGAGCGGGAGCGCCGGGGCCGGGTCATCGTGGCCGAGGGGGAGTACCAGGCCGCCCAGAAGATGCTCGACGCGGCGCAGCTTTATATCCAGTCCTTCCCGGCCATGCGCCTGCGGGAACTGCAGACGCTCCAGGACATCGCGCGGGAGAAGAACCTCATCGTCGTGACCACGACGGGCGCCGTCGGCGGGGGGGTCGGGGAGATGGCGGCCATGGCGACCGCCATCCAGGACGAGGCGAAGAAGAAGGCGGAGCGGGGATGAGGGCTCGGTTCGGCCGCAGACGCGGACGGACGTTCCTTTTCCTAGGGCTTCTCTTGGTCATCGGCTTATTGTTGCCCCTGGCCCACGTAGCGGGTCAGACCTCGCGGCCCCTCGTGATGCAGATGAACATCGAGGGGACCATCGGCCGGGGGACCCTGGAGCACTTCAACGAGGTCCTGGGTGCCGCCGAGGGGCAGGGGGCCGCGGCCGTGCTGCTCCGGCTGGACACCCCCGGCGGCGGGCTGGCCGAGACGCTGGACATCGTGAAGGCCATGCTCCGGAGCCCCATCCCGTTCATCGGCTACGTGAGCCCGGTGGGGGCGAGCGCCTTGAGCGCGGGCACGATGATCCTGATGGCCACGGACGTGGCGGCCATGGCCCCCTCGACGAGCATCGGCTCGGTGCAGCCCGTGCTCCTCGGGCCGGAGGGCTTCGAGCCGATTACCGACCCCAAGATCGTCAACCCCCTCGTCGAGCAGATGCAGATCAACCTCCGCGATCACGGCCGGAACGTCAGCCTGGCGGAGGCCTTCATCAAGGAGAACCTGAACCTCAACGCGGAAAAGGCCCTCGCGGCCAACGCCATCGAACTCATCGCCGCGGACACGGCGAGCCTCCTGGCGATGTTGGACGGACAGACGACCTTCTTCAAGGGCGTTACCCTGCGCCTCGCCAACCCCGCGGTCGTCGTCCAGACGCCCAGCATCCGCCTCCAGGCCATCGGCATCATCACCGACCCCATCGTCGCCTCCATCCTCTTCCTCCTGGGCATCTACGGGGTCATCTTCGGCATCTCCACGCCCGGCATCGGGGCGGAGATCTTTGGGATCATCGCCATCGCCCTGGGCCTCGTGGGCCTGGGCTTCAGCGTTAGCCTCATCTCCCTCTTCCTCATTGCCCTTGGCGTGGCCCTTCTCCTCGTGGAGATCGCGACGCCCTCCTTCGGCGTCATCGGGGCCGGGGGCATCGTCGCCCTCGTCCTGGGCACCCTCTTCCTCGCCCCCATCGCGCCGCCCACGGTCCTCATCACCGCCGAGGAGCAGCTGCGCATCCTTCTGATCCTCCTCGTCCCCACCGCCGTCTTCGGCGCCTTCTTGCTCTTCGCCATGTACAAGGCCCTCCAGGCCCGCCGGGCGAAGCCCTACCACAAGATGATCGGGGAACGGGCGCGGGCCCTCGACGGACTGAAGCCGGGGGAGAAGGGGTACGTCCGGTACGAGGGGGAGCTCTGGCGCGCGGTGTCGGGGGAGAAGATCGAGGCGGAGGCGAGGGTGTACATCCTGGCGAAGGACGGGCCGACCCTGACCGTCGGCAGGACCCCACCGGAGACGCCTCAGGAGGAGGAGAAGGCCGCCGTGCGGGGTCCAATCCCCCGTCTCCTCTCCTCGCTGAAGCGGATCTGGAAGCCCCGGGAGTAGCGCCCCTTCCGACGCCGGCGGGATCGAGATGAAGGTCGACGCGTTCCTGCCCCCGACCTCCCCGGGCGAGGTGCCGCGCCTCGCAGAAATGGTGGAGGCCATGGGGTTCGACGGGCTGTGGATCGGCGAGACCTCCCACGACGCCCTCCTCGCCGCCGCCCTGGCCGCGGAGCACACGGAGGCGATCGACCTCGGGACCGCCATCGCCCTCGCCTTCTCCAAGAGTCCCATGGCCTTGGCCTACACCGCCTGGGATGTCCAGGCCCTCGCCCGCGGCCGCTTCATCCTGGGCCTGGGAAGCCAGGTGAAGGGGCACATGGAGCGGCGCTTCGCGGTCCCGTGGGTGCCCCCCCGCGCCAAGATGCGCGAGGTCATCCGGGCCCTCCGGACCATCTGGACCGCCTGGCAGACCGGCGAGCCTCTCGACTTCCGGGGCCGCCACTTCTCGTTCAGCCTCATGACCCCCTTCTTCAACCCCGGCCCCCTGGAGCACCCGGAGGTCCCCATCTACCTCGCGGCCGTGAACCCGGGGATGGCCCGTCTCGCCGGCGAGCTCTGCCAGGGCCTCCACGTCCACCCGTTCCACACGGTCCGGTACGTCCAGGATGTGCTGAAGCCGGCGGTCCGGGAGGGCGCCCGCCGGGCTGGCCGGTCGGCGGAGGACGTCACCCTGGCGGCCCCCGTCTTCGTGGCGCCGGGGAGGACCGAGAAGGACCGGGCCGCGGCCCGCCGCTTCGCCGCCAATCAGGTGGCCTTCTACGCCTCCACGCGCACCTACCGGGCCGTCCTCGCCCTCGCCGGCCACGGGGCGGTGGGGGAGCGGCTCCATGCCCTCTCCCTGCAGGGCCGGTGGGACGAGATGGCGGGGGAACTCCCCGAGGCATTTCTCGAGGAGGTCGTGCTCACGGTGTCCCCCGAGGACCTCGTGCCGGCGCTTCGGGCCAAGTACGACGGGGTCCTGGACCGCCTGTCCCTGTACGTGCCCTTCGACGGACGGGGCGGGTGGTGGTCCGACTTCCTGCGGGCGTGGCGGGCGACCGGCGCCTGAGATCATCTCCCGGCGACGATGCTGTCCTCCCGGTGGCTCTCCTGGGTTCGCTGCCCTTGGATGGCGGCGTGCGGGAGGACGATGACCACCATCAGAATGGCGCCCGGGCTGGCAGACCACGCGCGAATGAATACACTTATATCCGTGTGTTTCTATACACCTTCGGTATGAGCGTCAAGACCGTCACGCTCTCCGAAGACGCCTACGATGCTCTGGCCGCCCTGAAGCGCCAGGGGGAGAGCTTCAGCGAGGTGGTCCGCAGGCTCACCCGCACGAGCCATTCCCTCCTGGAGTTCGCGGGCGACTGGAAGGACATCCCCGCCGAGGCGATGCGAGGTTACTTGGAGTTCCTCCGCACCAGCGACGAGCTGTCGAGGGAGCGGCTCAGCCGCCTGATCGACAGGGGACCGGGGTGACCCCGTGGTCAGTCTGGAGACGACGTTCCTGGTGGACCTTCGCCGGGGCGATCCCGCCGCCGTGGCCAAGGCGCGAGAGCTGGAGGCAGCGGGCGAGACCAAGTGCGTAACACCTCCCGTCGCCGCCGAACTCTTCCTGGGGGCCTACCGCTTTGGGACCGAACATGTCGTGCGGACCCAATCGCTGCTCGCCTCCCTCGTGTGGCTGGACATGGACCGAGAGGCCTGCGAGGAGGCTGGACGGATGGGCGCCGAGCTTCTGGCCCGCGGAGAGGCGATAGGCGCAGCGGACCTCTTCATCGCGGCCACCTCCAAGAGGCACGGACATCGCCTGCTGACCCGCGACCGGGCCTTCCCCCGGGTTCCGGGCCTGACCGTGGAGGCGTACTGAGCGGGACGGCGGAGGCGCCGGGGCTCACTTCCACGAGACGAGGATGTCCTCCCGGTTGAACACCCGGAGGGCCACGTAGATCATCGCGAGGTCCAGCAGCAGGACGACCAGCGCGAAGAACACCAGCGCGCCGATGTCGAAGACGATGGCCCCGAACATCACCCCGATGAAGAGGAAGATGGCGGGCACGACCACGAGGGTCCCGAGCTGCTGGGAGGCCCGGACGTCGCTGACGCGGCTGGAGATGATCACGTTCACCATGATGCTCAGGGTGCCGAACAGGGGCACGAGGAGGAGGACCCCCAGCACCCACTGGAGGGTCGGCAGCGGCGCGAAGCCGAGGATTTCCGCCACGACCACGTTCGTGATGCCCATGAAGAGGAGGGCGGAGCCCCACGTGACGCCGAGGGTCGGGAGGAAGATGGCGAGGGCCTTGCCCAGGAGGAGCTCCTCGTCCGTCGTGGGCGTGGCCAGGAGGGGCTCCAGGCTCTTCCCCACCTTCTCCCCCACGAAGCTGTAGCTCGCGATGACGGCGGGGATGGCCGCGGGGATGATGACGAAGAACAGGAGGAAGGCGTTCAGGATGCCCAGGATCGTCCGGGTGAAGTCCTCGCCCCGGTCCCCCAGCACGGCGCTGTCCCGGATGCTCGTGCTCTGGACGTCCGTGGAGTTCACCAGGTTCGACCCGATGATGAGGGACTCCTTGACCACCACCCGCTCCAGGACGCTGGCCTGCACGTTGACCCGGACCAGGGTGGAGTTCACGACGAGGGAGCCCCGAATCACGGCGTCGCGGACGACCGAGTCCCGGATGCTGACGTTCACCAGGGTCTCGCCCACGATGACCTCGTCGGTCCGGGTCACCGTGATGACGGGGTCGAGGGGGAGGGGGGTGTCGGAGGGGCCCAGGGCCGCGATGGGGCCGAAGGTCCCCAGGGGGAGGACGACGGACAGCAGGAGGGGGGGCAGGAGGAGAGAGAAGAGGATGTACTTGTTCCCCTTGAACTCCCGCATCTCCTTGGCGGCGACGATCCACGCCTTCCCCAGCCTCACATCGCCTCCCCCACGAGCCGTAGGTAGACGTCCTCCAGGCCCCGCTCCTTCTCCATGATGAACTCGACGTCCCCGCCGGCCCCCAGGATGGCCCGCACGAGGGCCGGGTTGTACCGCTTCGGGTCGTCCAGG
>JBHIDH010000061.1:0-6299 GCA_046759985.1 Thermoplasmata archaeon | reverse complement strand
GAGGCTGTCGCCCTCCCGGACCTCGGGAATGTTCTCCACGCCCAGCACCTCCACGCGTCTCACGATTCTTCCCCCTTCGATTCCCTCAACCTCGGTCCCATGCGCCACTCCTTCAGCAACGCCTTTGCTCGCGAGGGGCGGGGCGCCTTGTACACCTGGAGGAGGTCCCGAGGCGCCCTCGGCCGCATGCCCGCGGGAAGCCCGTACACCTCCGTGGCGAGCCCGTGCCTCCTCGCCTCCTGCTGCCAGGAAGACGCGTCACCTGTCTCGAAGTCCCCTGGCGGGAGCACACTCGCCGGTCTCGCCATGACGATGCTCACGCCCGGGGAACCTAGCGTGGGGACCAAGACCATGCGCGGGCCTTGGGCCAGGCGACCCATGAGAAAGGCGAGATCCTGCGCCTCCAGAAGGGGCAGGTCCCCCCAGAGGAGCGCCATGGCCTCGGCCCCTTCTTGGAGGGAGGCCTCGACGGCCTGGCGGATGGGCAGGGCGGATGCGCCCTCTCCCTTCGGGCAGGAGATTCCCTCCCTCTGTCCGAGGGACGCGGCGGTGGGGTCGCGGGTCGCGAGGACAATCTCGGCCAGGAGACGCGACTCTCGGATGGCCTGGACGACATCGAGGAAGACGCCCTCGGCCAGGCGACGTCGGCGACGCTTGGGAAGGAACCGAGCGAGACGGTCCAGGGAGGACCCGAGACGATCCACGGCCACCACGGCCCAAGCCCATTCCTCCCCGACGTTCCCCATCTGCCCCAGAAGGCAGCCACTAGCCGGTTATCAAGCATGCGGGAGAGGTCCTTCGCCCCCCCCCCCGCCTCTTTTAACTAGCGAGGGGTTTCTTCCCGCGGCGCGAGGGCCCCTTCGCGCGGGAGGAAGCACCATGGTGAAGGTTCGCCAAATCGCCGCGACCGCCGACGCCGAACGTCTCGTGTGTCGGGCAGCGCGGGGCGATTACATGAAGCAGGCCCCCTGGACCGAGAGCTTCGAGGAGGTCATGCGGCCCATCAAGGGGGCAGACATGGCGGAGAAGATCGAGAACTTCCTCGGACAACTCATCAGCGCGGGCCACTGGGGACCCTTCGAACACCCGACAGTCACCTTCGGCATCGAGGGGATGAGCCGGGTCACCCTCGCCCAGCTCACGCGGCACCGTCTCGCCAGCTTCGACATCCAGAGCGGCCGTTTTGTGAGCCTGCGGACCCTTACCCCTGAGGACTTCGTCTGGCCTCCCAGCTATCGGGCGGACGCGGTCGTGTCACGGGAGGGCGGACGTCGAGAGATTACCCTCTCCGGGACCGAGCGAGAGAGGCTCATCACGGGCCTCTTCGCCCAGATGATCGAGGCCTACAGTCAGCTCGTGGACGGGGGCGTTCCGAAGGAGGACGCGCGGTACCTCTTCCCGCTGGCGACGCCCGTGAATGGGACCATGACGGTGAACGCGCGGAGCCTCATGCACATCATCGCCATCCGGAGTTTCGGGGACGCCCAGTGGGAGATTCGCGACCTGGTGACACAGATGCTCGGACTCGCCAAGGAGTGGATGCCTGTCACCTTCCGCCTCTTCGAGAAGCGAATGAAGACGCGAGACGTGATTGCCCCGTAAGGGGCGCTGGGGGGTGTTCCCGGTGTGGACCACCGGGATCAACCAAAGTAGCACTCGTCCGACAGTGTCACGTACCTCAGGGTCGTCCGCTACCACTGGGGTAACGAAGACGTCGTATTCTCAAATGTGAGAATTTAATGCTTCTTATATAGTAAGCGCCAATGGGCCATGGATTATCAGGGGCATGTGACCCTCGACTTCGCTCCGGCTGCACGATGGGGGTAGAATCACGAAGCCAGGATACCACATTCTCGTGATGGGCGTGACGCCAAGCGTCATTCTGATCGCAGCAATATCAATAGTGGGAGTCGTGGCCGATTACTTGGATCTGGGTGCGTCCCCCCTACCTGTGGCGCCCGTCGATGTATATGGCCGCCCCGCTCCTCCCCTTACCGCTGCGCCGGACTCATTGATACCGAGCCAGATCATCGGCAATGAACTGCAGAATAAGACGCCGAACGATTACGAGCATGCAGACGGATCTGTGGGGTTCTATGAAGGGGGTATCCGCATTGAGATCACGAAGTGGGATAATGCAAGCAAGGCGGCCTCGTTCCTTAGCGGGGGGATCGGGCTCTTTGAGAGATTGGGCAGCCGCATAACCGCAGTCCAGCTACGTCAAGAGCACTGGTTCACCTTCACCGGCAGTGATTTTAGTCTCTTCGCCTGGCGGCGGGGAGTGTGGGTATTCGATGTGAGGGCTCCCGATGAAATACTCAGGGACCAGGTAGTGGAGGAGCTCACTTTGGGCAAGAGCTTCCCGGTTGAGATGGGGCTTGTGATTGCTGACAGCACAGGCGCTCAACCGCGACAACACTGGGGGGATGGGTAGACGATGGGATCAGGTAGGAGGGCGTGACATAATGGCTCCCGAAGAATCAAGGCGGTATGAACGCGAAATCAAAGATCTGATGGAGAGGGTTTCCAAGCTGGGGCGGAAAATCGGCGCGGGAGAGGAGGCCACACCCTCGGAAACATCCCCGTCCGCGCGTTCCGAGACGGGTCAACAGGTGACAGGCGACGCGGAGGTGCTTGGAGAGACAGGCGCGGGCAACGGGGACGGCGGCGGGGACAGGAATTCGGACGAGGGGAGAGAGGACAAACTGTCTAAGCTTGGCGAGCAGGTTCGGGCCATCCTGGCCATCTTCATCGTCTTCTTCGTTATTTTCCTGCTGGCCCTCGTCTGGTTCTTGTTGGGGATCCAAGACGTGGACCGTGGAGCGATAATTCTCATGCCACTGGTAACGTTGGTTCTGGGCTATTATTTCGGCACACGCGGAACCCAGGAAGCACAGAAGCGAATCGAGGAGGCAAGGACTGAACTTGAGGCCGCCAAGAAATCAAAGAAGATAGTTAGAACGGAGGATAGGGCTGCCTTGGCAGACGCAGAAGCCCTACTCGGAAAGCTGTTGGGCGCCAGCGAAGGGTCACGTGGCAGCGAGTGAGGGCGGAACGGAACCTTCAAATCACCTCGGTGTAATGCTTAGTTGATGGCCTCGATGCAGGATGAGATTGCTGACCTTCGGGCCCGCATAAAGGCGCTGGAGAACCAGCTTCAGGCCCGGGACCAGCGTCAGGAACCACCAACGGAGAAGATCTCAACTCGGGAACTCACAGCTCAGAGGGGAGAAGTAGAGCAGCTCTACAAGAGGATTCGGAACCGCATAAGGCAGATAGACTTAGAGGACTTTGCTGAGTAAGCCTCGCAGGGCCCAACTCGCTTAAGAATTCCCTCCTTCCCGCATTGGACGGCGGCCTCAACGTTATTGCTGTGCCTTCATAAGTGGCGGTGAGCTCCCCTCATCCAGTGTTGTGGTGGTTCGGACATGGCGGCTAGGCCGGCTGATAGTTTGGAACCTAGCACCATCCTTTGGGGATCCCCCGTTGCGGACGATGTAACACTATCCCCGTAATGCTCCGGTTCCCTTGTCGTCGGAACAAGCGACAGCTCTGGCGTTAGATTACGCTGCAGCCTTCAAAGCCCACATGTGGCTCCAGACATGAACCCTGTAAGTCGTCTGTGCGGCATAATCTGAGCTAATCTTGGAGATTGGGGGAGGACTTTGGCATAGGGCCTTAAGCGGATCTCAATCCTCGAACCCCAATGTCTCCATCCTCGAGAGACGCGTCAAGGAGGGGCGCCAGAATTCCCAGGGCCCGAAAGGGAGGAGGTGATTGCGCATGAAAACGACACACAAGCCGATCTTCGCCCTCGGAATCGCTCTTCTCCTGATCGGCATCCTTCCGGGCTTTGCCGCTACTGTCTCGGCAGTAAATGGAGGAGCTCCACCTGCCCGTCCGGTGGACTTGGTTTACCACGACGATGTGCTATGGGACAGCGTAGTTCTTGGCCCGCTTCACGGAAACCCGAAGCCTACCACGCTGGATGCCTTCTACATGATTCCAGGCCAAGCTCCTGTTGCAGGAGCCGGTCCCGGCGATCGCGACTACAACGGCGGGAGATGGCAGCCGACGATGGTCGCGTGGGTCAGCGGGGGTGCCCAGCCCCTATTTACCGATGGCGACGCCGTGGAAGCGGCCCTTGCCGCCGGTGATCTTGTGGTGACGGGCTCAGGGGCCCCGTTCCTCTGCCCGCTTACCAATCCGAACAACAGCTGAAACGTTCCGGTCCGTCCGCCCAGGGCGGACTCCCTCCCCTTTTTGAGGTGGGGCTTGCACCCTGAACTCCAAGTCGTGCCTGCGACGATATGACAAGGTGTAGCATGAGTCCCATGATGTCTGCTCCTAGTCGCAGGGGCCAAGTGAAGGCGCCGACCGTCCCGGACTGAACCCAAGCTCCCCCTTACGGTGGCTAGGACGAGATGCTTAGGGTCGAAGCTCGTACAGGTTGTTGAACGGATTGTCGAGGGGCAGCACACGCACTTCGCTGAATCCGGCCTCCTCCGCCATCGCCTCCAGCGTTGAGGGGGGCAGGCCCATAGTCCCGAGGCCAACACCGCCTCGGGCGAGGGATGTGGTCATGCAATAAACGAGGCTAAATCCGTACATGAAGGCGCCTATGGGTCCGACGTTTTCCTCCAGCTGGTCGGAGCACTTGATGTCCAGGCAGAGGTAGGTTCCGTCCGACTTCAGGCCCTCCCGGATGCTCCTCAGAATCCCCCCCGGGTCCGCCGCGTCGTGAAGGACGTCAAAGGTGGTGATGAGGTCGTACTTCTCCGGCAAGGCCCTCGCAACATCCCATTGCTCGAAGGCCACGCGATCCCCTACGCCCGTCTCGCGGGCGAGTTCCGTCGCGAAGCGAAGGTTCGGCTCAAAGATGTCGTAGCCCACGAACCGGGATCTCGGGAAGGCCTTGGCCAGATTGACAGCGGCCCGGCCGCGGCCGCAGCCGACATCGGCCACCGCGATGCCGTCCTCCAGCCGCCCCTGGATGTGCGGGAGTAGGGGAATCCACTCCTGCAGGAGGAGGTTGTTGTGCCAGTTTGAGGTGAACCGATCCATGTCATCGTAGACGCTCTCGGGATAGTCGGACTGGGCTACCCCGCCACCCGTGCGGAAGGAATCTGCAACCTGATCGTAGACCTGGATCATCCCGAGAAGCTCCGAGTGTACCCCGCCGAAGAACATAGGCCCCCCTTCCTCGGCAAGAACGGGAACGTGGTCCGACGGCAATGAGAAACGATGAGTCTCCGGATCGTAAGCGAGGTAGCCTGCCGTGGTCATCCCGTGGAGCCACTCGCGGGCATAGCGCTCATGGATCCCGCTTCGCTGTGCCAACTCCTCGCTCGTGGCCTCTCCGTCCTTTGCGAGGTCCTTGAATAGCCCCAGGCGGTCTCCGAGAGCCGCCATGACGACCGTCGCGGTACTGGCCGTGTCCCCCAGGACCCTCTCGACAAACTCCCCGGCTTTCGTCGTGCCCATGCCCGCTCTCCCCTCTCGGGCGGCCAGATAGCAGGATGTCTATAAGATTTCCGACGTCACTCGTCCCAACCGCTCATCGCAGGCCCCCCACACATTCCAGGGCCAGCCTTTTCCAAGCAATCCCATCCGGCCTCCGTGGCAGAAAGGCAGCCTAGGCCTTGATAGAAAGGCCTAAGCCCAACGCCGCAGGGTCTCCTGCCCCCGCTCGATTTTCTTCAGGCCGGCCACCCGCACGCCGATGAGCCGGACCTTCCTCGGATCGGCCTGAAACTCCTGAAAGTGCGCCCGGGCCACCGTCTCGATGGTCTTGCGGTCGTTGGCGTAGGCGGTCAGGGTCTTGTCCCGTGTGAGGGTCTCGAAGTCCTCGAACCGGATCTTGATGCTGACCGTCCGAAAGAGGTAGCCGTCGTCCCGCACCCGCCAGTAGACGTCGTCCACCAGGGGAGGCAGCTTCGCCAGGATGCGTTCCCAGTCGTCCAGGTTCTCGGAAAAGGTGTGCTCCGTGCTGAAGGACTTGGGTTCCCCCCGGCCCTCCACGGGCGCCTCCTCCTCCCCCCGGGCGATGGCCCACAGCCACACGCCGCCCTTCCCAAAGGCGGCCGTCAGGTCGCTCGGGGGTGTCTTCGCCAGCTCGCCGATGGTCTCGATCCCCATCCTTGCCAGGGCGGCCCGCGTCTTCGTGCCGACGCCGGGGATGTCCGACACGGGCAGGGGATGTAGGAAGGACGCCACCTGGCGCGGGCTGACCACCGTGAGACCGTCGGGCTTCTCCTTGTCCGAGGCGATCTTCGCGATGGACTTGTTGGGCGCGACGC
>JBHIDH010000060.1:0-6850 GCA_046759985.1 Thermoplasmata archaeon | reverse complement strand
GTGTCAGGCCCGCCATGGCAGGCGTGTCGATGCTCCCCAGGACCAGCGCGTTCACCTGGACGCTGTCCGGGCCGAGGTACCGGGCCAGGGATCGGGTCAGGGAGAGCAACGCGCCCTTGGCAAGCAGGTAGGAAATTCCCACGACGTCGCCGCTGACGGCGGGGGTCGAGGCCGCGAAGACAATCCGCCCCGCCCCCGAT
Organism: Thermoplasmata archaeon; assembly: GCA_046759985.1. GTDB lineage: Archaea > Thermoplasmatota > Thermoplasmata > RBG-16-68-12 > JAJISG01 > JAJISK01. The sequence goes on along the minus strand of JBHIDH010000060.1, from coordinate 6,650 downwards.
CGGCGGAGGTAGGGAATGGCGGCCTGGGCCACGTAGAGGGAGCCCAGCAGGTCGATCTCCAGGGGTTTCAGCAGGACCTCGGGGGTCAGCTCTTCGAAGGGGGTGAACCACTCGTCTCGCCGAAAGGGGTGGCCGGCGAAGCAGACGAGCACGTCCAGCCCGCCCAGCCCCTCCGCGGCCGACCGCACGAGCTTGAAGGCCTCCTTGCGGTGTGTTGCGTTGCACGGGAGGGCGAGGGCCCGGGAGCCAGCCCGTTCCGTCTCCGCGACGAGATCCTCCGCCCTCGCCTTGTTGCCGTGGTACTGGATCCCGAGCCCCGCCACCCCCTCCTGCGCGAACGCCCGAACCGTGGCGGAACCCAGGCCCCCGCTGCCCCCGGTGATGAGGGCGATTCGACCCGCGAGTCTGCCGGACATCGAGCCCCATCCGGGTCCTGCGTTAAAGAGCGTTTCCCTGATGCGGACGGGAAAGGACGCCTATCCGCCCTCGATCCCCGTGAGCGTCGCCACGATCTCGCCCGGGTCGGGAAACCCGCGTACGGCCATCCGGATGACGTATTCCTTGTCCACCACGTAGGTGGTGGGGGCTATGGAGCCGTCCTCGGTCACGGCGTGGAAGTCCGCGGCGCACCCCTTCGCCTCGTCGATGAGGAAGGGGAAGGGGAGGTGGTTCTGATACACGAAGATGGACTGGTACCGCTGGTTCGAGGGGGAGATGCCGATGATCTCCGTGTCGGTGGCCTTAATCTCCGCTGCGTGGTCGCGCACCCGGCCCAGGTAGGCCGTGTTCTCCTCCGAGCTGTCCGCCGGGGGACAGAAGATCAACACCAGGTTCTTCTTGCCCTGGAAGTCCCGGGTGTCCATGATGCGGGCGTAGGTGGCGGGGAGGTGGAAGCGCGGTGCCTTCTCCCCTACCGCAATCGGTTCCATGATACACTCCAGGGCGGCGTTTCGAAGTGGCCGGGTCCTAAAATAGTTGGCCACCGGGCTCAACCTTTTGTAGCGTCCGGCGGTTGCGCCGACGTGACCTCCCTACTGGGGGCCCACGTCTCCATCGCGAAGGGCCTGGATCTGGCCCCGGGTCGTGGTGACGCCCTCGGCTGCGAGGCCATCCAGATTTTCTCCCGCAACCAGCGGCAGTGGAAGGCGAAGCCCCTCACAGACGAGGCGGCGGCGGCCTTTCGGGAGGCCTTCGCGAAGTCCCGGCAGCAGACCGTGGCCATCCACGACTCCTACCTGATCAACCTGGCGGATGGACGGGAGGAGAACCTGGCGAGGTCCCGCGATTCCTTCGTGGAGGAGATGGAGCGGGCCCAGCGCCTGGGGGTCCCGTACGTCATCTTCCATCCCGGGAATCACCGCGGGGAAGGCATGGATTTCGGCATCCGGCAGATCGCCGCGAGTCTCGACCACTGCATCGGACGGGCCGACGCCCCCGACGTGAGGCTTCTCCTGGAGTGCACGGCAGGGGCGGGCAACGTGGTCGGGAGCACCTTCGAGGAACTGGCGGGCATCCGGGACGCCGTGGGCGACCCCGGGCGGGTCGGGTTCTGCCTGGACACGTGCCACCTCCTGGCCGCGGGCTACGACATCCGGGACGCGGAGAACTACGACCTCGTCATGCGGCACGCGGAGAACCTCCTCGGGCTGGAGAACATCCGGGCCTTCCACGTGAACGACTCCCGGAGGGGATTGGGGGACCACGTCGACCGGCACGAGCACATCGGCCAGGGGCAGGTCGGCCTCGAGGGCTTTCGTCTCCTGGTGAACGACGCCCGCTGGGACGGAATTCCCATGTTCCTGGAGACCCCGGGGCAGGGAGAGGACTTCCAGCAGAACCTGGAGATCCTCAAGGGACTCCGCGATTCGTGACGGGGGAACCGCGCCGCGCGTCTACCCTTGGGTCTTGCGCCGCCAGAGCACGAACGCGATGACCGCGACCGCCGCGACGGCTCCCAGGGCCACGCCGAGGACGACCAGGTCCAGAGGGGCGGCGGGCGCCACAGCCGCCAGGGTCGCCGTCCCGGTGGCCAATCCCGCCGATTCGTCGCCTAGGTCGTACTCCACGTGATCGGTCGCCCCGGCGGGCACGCTCCCCACGAGAGGCTTGAACTGGAAGGGGTCCGGGTCCGTGTCCAGGCTCCCACGAGGCTCGATGGAGACCACGATGGTCTGCCCGGCGAGGTCCGTGGGGAATGTGAGGCCCGAGGGCGCGTTCACCAGGAAGTCCTCCCCCGGGAAGGGGGGCGTGGCCTGGGTCCCGCTGTAGGGGGCGCTCAGGTCGGCCCCGTCGGGCTTGTCGAACGGGCCGGTGGTCACGGGAACCCCCGCCAGGACGGCCCATCCCTCGTACACCCAATCCGTGCCCGTCAGGTCCGGGAGGTCGAGGGCGGCTACGGGGGCGGCCCCCGAGCGGTCGAGGAACCACACGCCGCTGTTCTCGCTCGTGTTCGCCCCGTCCGAGGGCGTGGCGAGGACGTACCGGCCGCCGATTCCGGTCAGGGAAACGCCGAGGTTGGGCGCCAGTGCGGCGCTTGTCTTGGCGGCATTCAGGTCACCGGCCAGGGGTTTCACCGCCCCCGGTAGGGCGTCCGCGTCCCCCGCCGCCTCGATGGTCAGGACGAAACGGGTGGCCTGGTCCCGGTCCACGTTCGCGACCCGGAACGTGGACGCGGGATTTCCTTGGAGGTCCTCGAGCCCGCCGCTGGCGGTGACGACAAACTTGCCGGTGGAGACGGGGCTGCCTCCCACGATGAGCCATCCCTCGTAGTGGTCCTCCCCCAGCGGGGCCAGGTTGGAGAAGGCCAGGGTGACGTCCACGTCGGACGCCTGCGCACGGGCTCCCAGCGCGGTGAAGACGAGCAGGAGGACGAGAAGGCTTGCTCCGATGGTGGCTCTTGGTCTCACCTCTATCCACTCCTCGCACCCCAGTCCGGAGCGCCCGCTATCAACCTAGGCCAGAATCCGGCCAGAGTCTCGCCCGATTCGCGGCGCGAGGAGGGACGCGGAGGAAGCGAGCGCTCTGGGGTCGACCGCGAGGGGGCTAGGCGGTCGAGCCATCGCCCGGGTTGGCGCACTGGACCGCCCCTCGCAGGGCGACCCCCACATCGTAGACGGCACGTTCAATCCGGGGGAAGGGGAAACGGTCCGCCAGTCGCTGATGGAGCGGCCCAATGGCCGGCAACCGATCCAGCAGGGCGGAGAAGGCGCGGGGGCCGCTGAGGACCTCTCCCTGGGGAAGGACGAGATGAGCGGACCCCGTGACCTCGTCGTCGGTCCAATCGGGCAGCAGGCGGCGCGCCTCCTCGCGCTGGAAGGGCAGGACGCGGAGTCCACGGCGGACTCCCCACCACGAAACCAAGGCGGCGAAGGTGCGGCAGACCCGACAGTGACCGTCAAACAGCAGCGTCGGACCGGCGGGGAGGTCCCTGCCCATCTCGTATGCCTTCTCGATGGGAACGAGGGGCCCTGCGCCTAAAGAAGTCTCCGGCATGCCATGCCGCGGCCCCCGGTCGGGGGGGCCCGTCTCGCGAGAGCCCGAGGCAGCGCGGTCAGCCAGGCCAGGATGGTGCGGCGTCTCCGGCCTCCGACACCCCCGCGATCGGGTCCCCCGGGACGAGGGAGAAACTCCGAACCGGCTACCCCAGAAGGTCGCCAACGGCCAGGAAGGCCGTTCCCGCCGCCTCCGCGGTCTCCCGGTCTCGGTCCCGGTCCCCCACAAACACGGCCCCCTCCGGTGTCCCGCCGAGCCGTTCGAGACACAGGAGGAGGGGTTCCGGGTCCGGCTTGAGGCGCTGGGCGTCCTCCCGGGCCACGATGACCTGGATGTGGGTGCGGAGCCCGGACGCGCGCAGGGCCTCCTCGGCGCATGCACGGCAATTCAGGGTGACCACGCCTGTGGGCTTGGTCAGATGGGGAAGGAGGGCCGCCGTGGGCAACCGGGAAGCCCGGCGCCCTCCTTCGAGTTCGTACTGTCGTAGCACGGCGTCGAGGGCCTGCCGTTCCTCTCCCGTCGTGTCCCGCAGCATCGTCCAGACGGTCCGATCCTCGGAGGCCCGGCCGAATCGTCCGGCGACACGCGCCATGGCCGCCTGGACGCGCCGCCAATCGACCTCCAGGCGAACGAGGGTCCCGTCGAGGTCAAAGACGATGGGCGTGAACGGGCGCAGACGCCCCAACGCCCGCCGCAGCTTGGCCTCGTCCGTGCGTTCCGCCTCCCCCGATGGCGGGGTCCTAGGCTTCCCCGTCCTCGCCGAGAGGCTTGCGCCCCGCGAACCCCGCCTCGAGGTCGTGGTAGAAGGCGATCCGCGGTTCCCCCTTCTGCCAGCAGAGGAGGACCGTGCGACCCTTGTGGTGCGCGTAGAAGTCCACCAGCCCTCTTTCGAGACTCTTGACATGTCCGCCGATGTCGTGAATCTCGCGCACCCGTTTCTGGATCGCCTTGTAGGCGTCCTCGAGCTCCTCCTGCAGGCCCTCGTAGGTACGATGATCGGGGGTGTCGGGACGGAGAATCTCCTCCCCCCAGTAGGCCTCCAGGTCCGTCAAGCGGGCGCGCGTCCGCCGGCTCTGCCCCCTCAGCCGGTCGATCTCACGGAAGGCCCTCTGGACCTGCGGAACCAGCTCGTCGGCCTCCTCGGGCGTGAAGAAGCGCATGCGAGCCTGGGGCCGAACCACGGGACCGCCCCTACGTCAGGCCCTCAACGCCCTTCGCGACGTCCTCGAACTTGTGCTGGAGGATGTCGAGCCCCGCGTTAAGCGCCTGGTGCGCCGTGAGGGCGCCGTCCGTCTCGAATCGGAAGAGAAATCGCGTCGGGTCGCCCCGGACCTGGATTCGCCCCTCCGACTCCTCCTCGCACAAGCGGCAGAGGGTGCACCGCTCGATGTCCGTCACCCGGAACGCCCCGTCGGCCTCGAGGATCTTCACCGGGCACACCGAGGCGACATCCGGGGTCAACGCGTCGTCCTTCGGGTCGAATTCCAGGATGGGGTAGAACTTGTAGGCGGCCCCCTGAGCCGCCTGCCACTTGGCGTGGTCCTGTCCGGTCCCGAGGACTGCCGTGGCGTAGATGAGCATGGCCTGGCCGTCCCCCAGTTTCACGATGGGGATGTCGGAGTCCCGCGGAGCCAGCTTCGTGTCCCCCACGGGCAGAAGGTCCCGGGAGAAGACCGTGCCAGGTCCCCGCTTGTTCAGGGAGAACATGACGGTGCAATGGGGACACCCCTCTCCGCCACACGTCGAACAGGTCCCACGGGGCTCGAAGACCTCCAGGTCCGTGGGGATCGGGATGAGGCTGAGGCGATGGGCGATGATCTCGTCGAAGAGAGGGGTCACGCTCTCGTACTCCTTCCCGTCCTCGCCCCGGATGGGGCCCAGGTGGAACTCCACCTCTTCGATGGCCATCTTGGGTACGTCGGCCATGAGGGTCCGGCGCAGGGCGTTCACGAAGGAGGGCTCCGCGTCCTCGATGAGAAGGGTTGCCTCCTGCTCCGTCATCCGACGGACTTCGACCTTCATCAGACCCTCCGGCCCCGCCGGCCTCCCTGGGACTTCCCGCCGTTGTGGGGCACGGGGGTCACGTCCTCGATCCGACCGATGCGGAGGCCCGCCCGGGCCAAGGCGCGGATCGCCGCCTGGGCCCCCGGGCCGGGGGACTTGGACTTGTTCCCTCCGGGCGCGCGAATCTTCACGTGGATGCCCTCGACCCCCCTCTCCTTGGCTGCGTCGGCGACCCGCTCCGCCGCCCGCATGGCCGCGTAGGGGGAGGACTCGTCCTTGTCCGCCTTCACCACCATGCCCCCGGTGGCCTTGGCGATGGTCTCCGCGCCGGTGAGGTCGGTCAGCGTGATGATGATGTTGTTGTAGGACGCGTAGATGTGCGCCACTCCCCACTTGGTCAGCTTACTCCCTCCTTTCCTGGGCCAGACGCCGGGCCTCGATGACCTCCCACGACGGACGGGAGGGATGTGCCTCGTTGGCCAGGTCGGAGTACGGGTGATACTGGACCGAATCCTCCTCGTCCCGGCGCACCAGGTATCCGGGGATGGTCACCTTCCGTGGCCCGATGGCCACGTGCCTGTGGACGATGAACTGGCGGGCCTGCCGGGGCGTGCTGGCCAGCCCCTTCAGGTACACCACCGTCTGCAGTCGCCGCGCCAGCACGTTGCGGACCTGGAGGGTCAGTACGTCGTCCAAGTGGGCGCCCGACGAGGCGAGGATCCCCAACCGGGCCAGCCGCTGGAGGAGTTCCTCCACTTCCTTCTCCGCCTGGGCGTCCCCGGCGCGGACCTGGGCCTGCAGGACGCGAGCCCGCTGCCGCCAATGCCGCAGGAGGCTCTCCGTCTTCCACACCTCGCGCTTGCTCCGGAGCCCGAACTGCCCCATGAGCTCGTTCTCCGCCTGGATTCGGTCGGCCTGGAACGGGCGCGAGGGCCGGGACCAGCGCGCACGGGGAAACTTGGGATCGCCCACGACACCCTACCTCTAGCCCGTCTGTCCGCCCTTGCCGGCCTTGCGGGTGACCCCGACGGTCAGCCCCTTGCGACCGTTGTTCCGGGTCCGCTGCCCCCGCACCTTCTTCGCTCCGGTCTCGTGGCGGATGCCCCGGTAGCTGCGAATCATCTTCAGGCGGTTGATGTCGTCCGTCCGTCGTA
>JBHIDH010000059.1:0-6881 GCA_046759985.1 Thermoplasmata archaeon | reverse complement strand
ACGTCATAACCGCTAGACCATGAGCCCGCCGTTCCGAATCGGGCCTTGGCGATAAATCCCTTTGGCCGTCGATGGTACCGCTCACTCCCGCCATCCCCCTCCCTACCAGGATGTCTTCCTTCAAGTCGCAGGGCGGAACCCTTCCCTTGTCACCTCCCCGGTGGAAGGACATGCTCCCTCATAATTGCCAACCCGTAACGTCCCTAGGCCTACATCTCGGTAGCCTCGAAGAGCTTCGTGGCCATCTGCTTCATGTGCCGCAGCCGCTCCTCAATTTCATGCCGGTCCTTCTCAACCTCTTCCTGTAGGGCCTGGAGCTTGGCCCTACTCTCCGCCTCCTCCACTCGGATCCTCTCAAAGGCCTCCTCGGTCTCCTGTTCCCGGACCATGACCTCCTCTTCACGCCGCTGAATCTCGGCCCCCCTCAGGCCCTGCGCATCTTGCGCGGCCTTTAACTCCTCCTTCTCCCTCACGACCTCCTCCCTTCGACTCTCAACCTCCTGCTCCTTGCCTGCGAGTTCGGTTTGGAAGGCCTCCAGCTCGGCCCAGCCTCTCTCTAGTCCTTTTCTTTCACCCTCCAGCTGCTTCCTCATTTCCTCCAGTCGGGAGCTGGCAGCCTCGTACTCTTCGAGAGCCTGTCTGTACTTCTCCTGTCTCCGGGCCAGATCCTCCTCTGCAGTCTCGAGTTCCACCTCCTTCGCCTCCAGCTTCCTCTGCAGGTCCTCCAGCCCTTCTCCCAGCTCCTTGAGGCTCTTCTCTCGCTCCGCGATTCGAGAGGACTCCATCTGCAGTACCTGGGCTCTCGTGTCGAACCGCTCCCGCTCTTCCCGGAGCCCCTCTTGAAGGCGGTCCAGCTCTTCCCCCTTCTCCGCCAACGACGCCTCTGAGGTCCTCAAGGATGCCTCCCACTCCTCCAATCGAGCCTGCCTTTCTCGGCTCTCCTCCTCGAGGGCCTCCCTCGCCTGCCGTAACCTCACCTCCTCTTCTTGGGAAGCGCTCTCCCGTTCCGTAACGGCGGCTTCGCGGCCCTCCAGGGATTCGGACCATCGGAGGACTTCTCCTCCGCGAACCTCGATGGCCGAGGCTATCTCGCCGAGGGCCTTGCCCTTGGCTTGAAAGTCCCTGATCCTCTGAGTAAGGCTGCTCTCAATCTCTCGAGAGTCGTCACGTAGGATCGTTATCCCTACGATTTGCCCTTCAAGGGAACCGTCTCCCTGCAAGGTACTCTCGCTTTCGGCATGGGATTCTTGGTGCTGGTCTCTACGCTTCTTCCTCCGAACCATGGCTTCACCATCGCAAGGACAGGCAGTAGAGCGAATGCCTCCAGGAATCGGCTTAATGGATATGGCGCGATTATCGAGGGAGAGAACAATTCCAGTCTACGAACGCGTCTTAAGGGCTCGTTACGACCAATCACCCCATAGGAGTGTGTATACGCGTGTTTACGGGCATCAAGACTCAATTCTCTCAGGACCTAAACCTATTATGCCTCAGACCGAGAGCTAAGCGACAAGTCCCGAAGAAAAAAAGAAGGTCGGATTTCAGGGTTCGATTTCAGCCTGTTTCAACCCGATATATCCCTTTGGCCGCCCACGTATGGACGTCACTCTTAAGGGGAACCCTCGGCATGACCAGCGGAAGGCCATGGCCAAGACGAGTTCGCGGGATTCTCCCATGAAGGAGTTACGGAGCGCGCTGGAAGATCGGGGGTACGCACTCCGCCTCACCACGAAGCGGAAGGGCGAGACGGTCACCGCCCGGCTGGAGCTGCAGAACCTGGAGGAGGACAAGTCCCTCATGAAGCTCGTGGCCTCCGGTCGAATCGAGGACCTCGACCTCACTGTGGGCTTCGACCTGCATGAGGAGAAACTCTGGAACTTCGTCATGCGGCTACTAGGCCTCTGGGAGACCGCGAAGGACTCCGTAGGGCTGGACACCTCCGAGTAGCCCGCATGGGTTTTATAGCGACTCGCGGTTAGATGAGGTGGGCCCATGGATTCATCTAACGTGCTCACCGCCCTCGAAGAGCTCGAGAAATGGCGCGGGCGGCGGGTCAAGATCGAGAAGCGGTTGGCCGCCATCCGGAAGGAGCGGTGGGCCAAGGAGAGGGAGCTCGAGGCGCTGGGGCACCGGCTATCCCAGCTGGCCGGCGCCCTGTTCAACCCCGAAGCGCGGGACGTCGACGCCCACCTCCTCCCGCCCTTCCACCTGGGGAGGTGACCGTGAGCGCCGCGGGGATGTGGGAGGACTACCGGGGCCTACTCCGGCGACGCAAGGGCCTTCATCGCGCCATCGAGGAGCTGGACGACGAGGAGGCCCTGCTTCTGGAGGAGATGGTCCAGGTGGAGGGGCAGATCGCGTACTACACGTCCCTCGCCCGGGACATGAAGAAGGCCTTGGAGCCGCCCCGCCTGGGGCAACTGCTCCGTTCGCTGCGGAAGGGCTGAGCCCCATGGCCCGGTCGCCGGGGCCAGGGGGGAAAGGCACGGAGCTGCGGACCGTCTGGATGGAGGGGGACGTAGTCAAGCTCATCGACCAGCGCCTCCTGCCCGGGGAATACCGAGTCTTCGAGGCCGGGGACCCCGAGGCGGTGTGCCTTGCCATTGCGGAGATGGTGGTCCGCGGCGCCCCGGCCATCGGGGCAACGGCGGCCTACGGGATGGCGCAGGCGTCCTTGCAAGGACGGGACCTGGAGGGGGTCGCGGCCGCCCTCCGCGCCACGCGCCCCACGGGGCACGACCTCTTCTTCGCCGTGGACCACATGCTGGCGGCGGCCCACGAGGGGCGGGATCTGGTCGAGGCTGCGGAAGCCTACGCGGAGGACAGCCTGGAGCGCTGTCGGACCCTGGGCCAACACGGGCTCCCGCTCCTCGAGGACGGCGCCCGGGTCCTCACCCACTGCAACGCGGGCGCCCTGGCCACGGTGGGCTACGGGACGGCGCTGGCCCCCATCCGGGCGGCGAAGGAGGCGGGCCGGGACGTGTTCGTCTTCGTCGACGAGACGAGGCCCCGCCTGCAGGGGGCGAAGCTCACGGCCTGGGAGCTGGAGCGGGAGGGAATCGAACACGCCGTCATCGCGGACAACGCGGCCGGCCTCTTCATGGCCCGGGGCGAGGTGGACCTCGTGATCACGGGGGCGGACCGCATCGCGGCCAACGGCGACGTGGCGAACAAGATCGGGACCTACGAGAAGGCGGTACTGGCCAAGGAGAACGGGATTCCCTTCTACGTGGCGGCCCCCGTCAGCACCTTCGACTTCTCCCTGGCCAGCGGCCAGGACATCCCCATCGAGGAGCGGACGGAGGAGGAGGTACGCGAGGTGGGAGAGGAGGTCGTGGCCCCTCCCGGAAGCCCGGTCCGGAACCCGGCCTTCGACGTCACCCCCGCGCGGTACATCACCGGCTACATCACGGAGCGCGGGGTCCTCCGGCGCGAGGACCTGCACACCCTCCAGGACGAGGTCGTCGGGGGAAGGCGTAAGTAGGCGGCCCCGCTTCGAGCGGGGATTCGCATGGTTCTCACGAGCAGCGTCGTCAGCCACATCTGGTTCCTGGTGGAGGACCTGGACGCCGCCATTCGGTTCTTCGGAGACGTCCTCGGCCTCCGTCTCCTGGAGGCCCGACCCCGGGCCGCCCGTTTCGACGCGAACAACCTCACCATCGGCCTCTTCCAGGTGGAGGACGGCGAGGCCCCATCCCCCATCGTGACCTTCCGCATGGAGCGGGGAATGGAGGGCTTTCACGCCTTCCTCCGGGAGAAGGGGGCGAAAACGAAGGCCGTGGACATGGACTTCATCGGGAAGGTCCTCGCCGTCGAGGACCCCGACGGCCACCTCCTATGGGTCCACGAGCCGAAGGGCGAATAGGCTATGTAGCCGCCCTCCAATGGGCCGCCGTGCTTCTCCATTCCACCTGGTTCGGGACCTTTCTCCTCGAGGACGGCAAGGTGGTGAAGTCCCGCCTTTCCCCCCACGATCCCGAGGTTCTCGCCGCCCACATGCTGCGGGTGGAGGAGGGGAAGCCGCTGCGGGAGGAGCGGCGCCTCGTGGAGGGCCTGGACGAGTTCCTCGTCACGGAGGGCCGACTCGAGAAGCTGGGCGGGACCCGCACCACGGAGCCCGCGCCCTTCCTCGATCCATCGGAATTCGGTTTCGACGTCCAGCTGCTCCAGGAGGCCATGATCGCCTTGGGGAAGCGGCGGATGCGCCGGTCCGTCCAGCCGATGGACCACGTGGTGCAGGGCATTCGGGCCCTCGACGACCTCACCCGCATGCGGGACCGGTTGATGGAGCGGCTCCGAGACTGGTATGCCCTCCACTTTCCCGAACTCGCCCGGATGGTCGAGGCCGGGACCTTTGCCCAGCTCGTGGCCGAGCGGGGGCACCGCGACAAGATGCCCGTGGAGGCGGGGGAGTCCCTCGGGGCGGAGATCGAGGAGGTGGACCTTCGACCCATCCAGGGGCTCGCCACGGTCCTCCGCGATCTGCAGCGGGAACGGGAGGCCCTGGAGGGCTACGTGGAGGCCCGGATGAAGGAGCTGGCCCCCAATCTCGCCCACGTGGGCGGACCCTTGGTCGGCGCACGGTTGGTGGCGTTAGCCGGAGGGCTGGAGGAGCTCTCCCGCAAGCCCGCGAGCACGATCCAGCTTCTCGGTGCCGAGAAGGCCCTGTTCCGGCACCTCCGGAAGGGGGCGAAGCCCCCGAAGCACGGCGTCCTCTTCCAACATCCGTGGGTGCACGCGGCCCCCCGCTGGCAGCGCGGCCCCATCGCCCGCGCCCTGGCGGGGAAGCTGGCCATCGCGGCCCGCGCGGACGCCTACACGGGGCGGTTCATCGCGGAGGAACTCCGGGGGGAGGTGGAGGCCGCCTTGGAGGAAATCAGGAGGACACATCCCCGGCCGCCGCCACGGCGACCCCGGAGGGGACGACGGCGCGGATGAGTACCCTCTTAAACTCCCGCATCCTAGTTCCCGCCATGGGTGAGAAGCTGGCCGATGTCAACGACCACGAGCTCGAGGAGCTCGTCCAGGCCAAGGGGGGTGTCGTGGTGGATTTCTGGGCGCCCTGGTGCCAGCCCTGCAAGTTCGTCTCCCCCATCGTGGAGAGGCTGGCGGGGCGCTACGACGGCGTCGCCTTCGTCAAGGTAAACATCGACGACAACCCGGACACGGCGACCAAGTACCAGATCATGGGCATCCCCACCCTCCTCTTCTTCAAGAACGGGGACCTGGCGGACCGGATCGTGGGCGTCGCCCCTGAGGACCGCATCGCGAAGAGCGTCGAGGGACTACTCTGACCTTCCGATGGTCTGCTCCCCGCAGCTCGAGGAATCATTCTAGATAGATGAATCGATTGTAGGCACGTGGACGAGTTTCCTCTGGAGCGGGCGGTCCAGCAAGCTCGTGAGGCTCTCGAGGAATACGGCTATCCGTGTGAGGCAGATTCGGAGGACTTGCGCGCTTATTTCGACGCCGAGACGGTTCAGGATGATCGCATCTCGATGGGTGAAGTAGCGACAAATCGATTTCTGCTGATGCACGAGCTCGTAGAGATCACCGAGATTAAGCGCCTCGGGCTCGAACTCACGAAGGACGTCATCGTGCAGAACTACGAGCTTGTCTACGGCGCCCGTCTGAAGGCGGCGGAGGTTGAACTGGAACAGGCGGCGCTGGCCGGCGACCATGGGCATCTCCGCCGGAGGCTAGAGGACGTCCGAAGTTGGTGTGAGGATCCCCTTCTTCCCGCCGCAATGAAAGCCCGGTGCGAGGACCTTCGGTCGTGGACAGAGTCGGTTCTCTCTTGAGCGGGGCGGGGGAGGGGCATCTACGGGGAGCTCCCAGCCGTTCGATGGGCCTCTCCCATGGGATATCGGTTCTCTGCATTCCGGGGCGCCTCTTGCAACCCTCGAAGAATCAAGCCGTCGCCAGACTCTCACACCGGGCCAGGTCATCCAGCTTCCGGGTTTTCCCGGAGCTCGCGCCGCAGGACCTTCCCCACCAGGGTCGTCGGCAGCTCGTCCCGAAACTCCACGGCCTTCGGGACGCTATGCTTCGCCATGTTCTTGGCGAGGTAGTCGAGGAGGTCCTGCTCGGAGACCTTGCCCTTGGACTCCGCCCGCAGTGTCACGAAGGCCTTTGGGACCTCCCCGCTGAACTCGTCCGGCACCCCGATGACGGCGGCCTGCTCCACGGCCTCGTGCTCGAAGAGGACCTCTTCGATGTCCCGGGGATAGACGTTCTGGCCGCCGACGATTATCATATCCTTCTTCCGGTCGACGATGTGGAAGTAGCCATCCTCGTCCATCTTGGCGATGTCGCCCGTGTAGAACCAGCCGTCCCGCAGGACCAGGGCCGTTTCGTCCGGCTTCTTCCAGTACCCCTTCATGACCTGGGGGCCGCGCACGCCGAGCTCGCCGATCTCCCCCACGGCCACCTCTTGCGTTCCGGTCTCCACATCCATGATCTTGGCCTCGGTGTCGGGGACGGGGATGCCGATGGAGCCGAACCGGACCTTGGCCCAGTCGTCCATGGGGTTCGCGTGGGTGAGGGGGCTGGTCTCCGTGAGCCCGTACCCCTCCACGATCATGGCCCCCGTGGCGTCCTTCCATTGCCGGGCCACCTCCTGGGGCAGCGGGGCCGCCCCGGAGAAGCAGTATTGGATGGAGCGGAGGTCGTACTTCCCGAGGCTCGGGTCGGAGAGGAGGGCCACGTACATAGTGGGTACCCCCGGGAAGTGAGTGGGCCGGTGCTTCTGGATCGCCTTGAAGGTGTCCTTCTTGTGGAACTGGGGCAGGAGTACGATGGTGGCCCCGTTGTGGATGGCGACGTTCATGCAGACGGTCATGCCGTACGTGTGGAAGAACGGGATGACCGCCAGGAACACG
>JBHIDH010000058.1:0-7003 GCA_046759985.1 Thermoplasmata archaeon | reverse complement strand
GCACCCAGTGTGGGCTCTGCGTCAAGACCTGCCCCGTGGGTGCCATCGACTTCCCGCGGGGCCACAGCCGAACGCAGCTCCGGTGATCCGGTGAGCGCGTACCGGGACGAGTACGACGTCATCGTCGTCGGGGCGGGGCCCGGCGGCAGCAACACGGCCCGGTATGCAGCGCAGAACGGGGCCCGGACTCTCCTCCTAGAGAAGCGACAGGACATCGGCTCCCCCGTCCGTTGCGGCGAGGGCCTCTCTAGGGTTCACCTTGAGGACGCGGGCATCACCATCGACCGGCGCTGGCTGACCAACGAGGTCGAGGGCGCCCACATCATCTCCCCCGGAGGGTACCGGCTGACCATCGGGCGGAAGTACGCCGGCAGCGAGGTCGGCATGGTCATCGAGCGGGACATCTTCGACAAGACCCTGGCCCACGAGGCGGTCCAGGCGGGGTCGGACGTCATGGTGAAGGCGACGGTGACCGATGTCATCCGGGAGAACGGGACGGTCACAGGCGTCCGGGTGGAGCACTTCGCCGACAAGTTTGACCTGAAGGCGGGGTGCGTCGTGGCCGCCGACGGGTTCGAGTCCCAGGTGGGCCGCTGGGCAGGCATCAACACGATGCTCAAGGGCGGGGACATCATGAGCTGCCTCCAGTATCGACTGACCGGCGTGGAGGTGGACCCCCTCTACTGCGAGTTCTACCTCGGGAGCCAGGTGGCCCCGGGCGGATACCTGTGGGTCTTCCCCAAGAGCGCGGACACGGCCAACGTGGGAATCGGCGTCATGGCGAAGAAGGTCAAGGAGAAGGCGGACGCCAAGACGTACCTCGACAAGTACATCGAGAAGGACCCCCGGATGCGCGAGGGAAAGCCCCTGGACTGGGTGGCGGGCGGCGTGTCGACCTCCCCGCCGCTGGAGAAGACCGTGGCACCGGGCATCATGCTCGTGGGGGATGCGGCGCGGCAGATCGACCCGATCACAGGAGGTGGGGTGGCCAACGCCTGCAGGGCCGGGAGGATCGCAGGCGAGGTGCTGGGGGAGGCTGCCCAGAAGGGAGACTTCTCCTTGGACCAGCTGATGAAGTACGAGGTCGGCTGGAGGGCGAAGATGGAGAACGGCCTCTACCGGAACTGGCTGGCCAAGGAGAAACTGGCGCGACTGGACGACGCGACCCTGGACAAGCTGGTGGACAGCCTGGCGGACGCCGGCGTCGAACGGCTCTCCGTCCTGGCCATCCTCGAGGCCGTCAAGGCGAAGCACCCGGAACTCGTGAAGGACTTCGAGGGCTTCATCTAGCCCCGGCTTTCCCGCCCCTTTCTCCCCTCTGATAACTTCGAGGGAACGTATAAGAGAACGCCCCCGCCCTGTTCTGGCCGATGGCGGCTCGGTCCAAGGTCCGTTCCGTTCTCATTATCGCGGCCTTCGCGGCCGCCCTAGCCGTCATCGTGACCATGGGTCTGTTCGCCTTCCCCATCCCCCTTCCCGTCCTGCCTCTCGGCCCCTACCAGCAGTTCATCGTCGTGGGCCTCATCATCCTGGCGACCAAGATCGTGATGGATCTCCTGAAGCCCCTCTTCCGGATGGCGTTCGCCGACCGCGTGGCGCACGAGGCGGACATCTACGCCCTCTTTCAGCTGTTCAGCTACCTCATCTGGGCCGGGGTGCTCCTGGGCATCCTGTTTGTCTTCGTCGGAATCGGGGTGATTGACGCCCTTGGCGTGGGGCTCGTGTCGGCCGCCCTCATCCTCGTCCTTCAGAAGCCCCTCTTGAACCTTCTGGGGTGGGGGGTCCTCGTGACGCGGCGTCTCTACAAGCTCGGGGACCGCATCGAGCTGAACAAGGTCAAGGGGTACGTCACCCAGATCACCCTCATGAAAACCGTCGTGCGGGAGTTTGGCGGATGGATGGGGGGCGACACCTTCACGGGCCGCTACGTGGCCATTCCCAACAGCAACGTCCTCGAGGAGAACGTGTACAACTACACCCGGGACACGGAGTTCATCTGGGACGAGATCAGCGTCGCCGTCACCTACGAGAGCGATCACAAGGTCGCCGAGCGGTACCTCCGCGACGCGGCGGAGGCGGTCGTGGGCGACCTGATGCGCAACAACCGCGGCGTGGTCCGGGGGAAGTACGAGTTCGCCGACCTCGCCACCTACATGGTGGAGGAGCCCACCGTGACCTGGACGCTGGGAGAATCCTCCGTGAACATGCACCTCGTCTACTTCTGCCCCTCCTACCGGCGCCGCTACTACCGGACGGAGATCGTGAAGCGGATCCTGGAGAGCTTTGCCTCGGATGCCCGCGTCGCCATCGCCTACCCGCATGTGGAGTTCGTTCCGTACAAGACCTCGGACATGGAGGTGGAATCCGAGGGCCAGTCGGAGCATCTCCTCCGCTCTGTCAAGCGGTGACGCATCGCTTTTATAGCCGCCCGGCGTGAAACCCGCGGTTCCATGCTGGAGGACTGGCCCCCCTTCCGACGCCTCTCCGAGATCGGGGAGGGGAACCACGGCGAGGAGGTGGCCGTGGCCGGATGGCTGGAGGATGTCCGGGACCTGGGTGGCATCGCCTTTCTCATCCTCCGGCAGGGCGACGGGACCCTCCAGGTGACGGTGAAATCGGATCAACCGGCGGACGTGCGGGGCCTGACGACGGTTAGCCGGGAGAGCGTCGTGGCCGTGCGAGGCACCGTGCAGCCCAACGCGAAGGTGCGGAACGGGTTCGAGATCCTGCCCACGGCCTACGAGGTTCTCAGCGAGGCCGCGAAGCCTCTGCCCCTGGGGGTGGTGGACAAGGTGGGAGCCGAGATGGACACCCGCCTGGACAACCGGTTTCTCGATCTGCGGAAGGAGGAGGTCCGGGCGATCTTCCGTCTCAAGGCCTACCTGGGGACGGCGCTCCGGGAGTACATGGCCGCGGAAGGGTTCGTGGAGACCCACACCCCCAAGGTCATCAGCGCGGGAGCCGAAGGGGGCGCCACCCTCTTCCGGGTCGACTACTTCGGGCAACCGGCTTACCTGGCCCAGAGCCCGCAGCTCTACAAGCAGATCCTCATGGCCACGGGCCTCGACCGGGTGTACGAGCTGGCCCCCGCCTTCCGGGCCGAGCTGTCCGACACGGTCCGGCACATCGCGGAGTTCCTCTCCTTCGACGCCGAGATGGCCTTTGTTCGGTCGCAGGAGGAGGTTCTCCGGGTCCTCGAGGGGGCCGTGGCCCACGCCTTGACCTTCCTTCGCCAACACGCAGCGGAGGAACTCGACCTCCTCGGGCAGGACCCCGTCGTTCCCGCGCTTCCCGTGCCCCGGTTGACCTACGAGAAGGCACGGGAGCTCCTTGCCGAGACAGGCCTCGCGGTGCCGGAGGGGGAAGACCTGGACACGGAAGCGGAGAAGGCCCTGGGACGGGTCATGGCCCAGGAGGGCCACGATCTCTTCTTCGTCGTGGACTATCCGGCCGCCATCAAGCCCTTCTACATCATGGTCAAGGACGACGATCCCGATTCCTCCCATTCCTTCGACCTGGAATACGGAGGCGATGAGATGGCCTCCGGCGGCCAGCGGGAGCATCGCCTCGATCGCGTCGTAGACCGGCTGCAGCGGCAGGGGTTGGATCCGAACGACTTCGAGTTCTACCTCAAGGCCTTCCGGTATGGGATGCCTCCCCACGGCGGCTGGGGCTTTGGATTGGACCGATTTCTCTGGAAGATCGCCGGCCTGGGGAACGTGCGCGAGGCCATCCTGTTCCCCCGGGACCGGAACCGCCTCGTCCCCTAGGATGCCCGCGAAAAGGTTTAATCTCGTCTCGTGATGGTTCCGTGGCGGAGGGACCCGGATGATCGAGTTCAAGGTCTTTGTGGGCAAGGGGGGCGGGGAGCTCGCTCGGGTGACGGAGGCGCTGGCGACCAAGGCCGTGAACATCCGGGCCATCGCCAGCGAAGTGGGCAATGCCACGCCCTTCTACCGCATCGTGACCAACGACGTGAACACGACCCGGAAGGCGCTGCAGATGGCCGGGCTGGGGTACGAGGAGAATGAAATCCTGGTCTCGAATCTCCTCGATCGACCGGGTGAGTTGGCCAAGGTCGCCCGGCGCCTGACCCGGGCCAACGTCCACGTCAGTTCGCTGTACATCCTGGGGTCCCGGAGAGGGAAGACCGAGATCGCGATGACGGTCGACAACCTGGAGACCGCGCGCAAACTCCTCCGGTGAAGAGGGGTGCCGGCTACGCCTTCTTCTTGTAGAAGGCCTTGAGCTGGACCGGACGGCTACACGTGGGGCAGAATGCATTCATGTGCGCGTCGTAGACCGGCTGGGTGCCCTCCCAGTCGCAGAACGGGCAGACGAAGTCGAACATGCCGTCCGATCCACCACGGCGGGCGGGCTATTAACGCCTGACCACTTTCGCCCCTCCCCCCACTCCGTTTATATAGCCGGCCTCCCCCTGCCCGCTCATGTCAGGAGGGACCTTTGAGCGCGAGCTCAAGGGGGTGCTCCGGGGGGACGAGGAAGTCCTCGCGCGGGTCACCAAGTCGTGTCCCTCGGAAGAGCGGGATGCCTATTGGAAGATCGTGAACAGGCCCTTCACGGTCCTGCGGGCGGCCGGGTCCCTCGGCATCGATCTCGTGGCCCTCCGGGGGGACGTTGCCTTTCCCATCGAGGTCAAGGCTTCCAAGGCCAAGACCCTCTGGTTGAGCAACACACGCCGCACCATCGAGCAGGCGGAAGACCTCCTGGAGGAGTGCGCCCGCTCCGAGCTTCTCCCCCTCTACGCGTACCGGCGGAAGCATGTGCGGGGGGACAGTTGGCGTCTCTTCACCTTGGAAGGGCCCGAGGTCTCGGGCCGTCTGCGGAAGCTTCAGCGAAGGATCCCCAAGGCGAGTCGGAGCAAGGAGGGGAACCACATTCTCCGATGGGAGGCCGGGTTGCCCCTTCATGCGTTTATCGACCTCCTGGTGGGTGGGGCCGCGAAGGAACGACCGAAGGGGTAAAGGCGGCCGACTCCTAGGTCCAGGAGGAGCCATGGAGTTCGAACGGTTGCCCGAGCCCGTCCAGCTCAAGGAGGAGGTCTTGGTACTCATCTCCCGGTATCCCGAGACCCGCGAGGCGGGGAGCCATTCCGTGGCCGACCCCATCAGCTACTGGTATGGGAACAAGCTGCCACGCTATCTGTGGAAGGGCGGTTGGGGTCCGAAGCTGCAGGGCCTGGGCGTCTCGGAGGACGAGTTCATGCAGACCATCGGCGCCCATCGGATCGGCTTCTTCCGATGGATCGACGACGAGATGGAGTGGGAGAAGCTCCAGGACTACCTGATTCTGTCCACGACGAAGTTGGTGGAGGGTAAGCCAGCCGAGGCGAAGACCTAGTCGCTCTGGGCACGCGTCGCCTCAGCACTCATAGGGCCGATCGCGCCCGCAGGGTCACCGACCCACTTCTCATCACGGGCCCGGTAGCAAGGTGGGAGGGGGCAAAGTCCTATCGCCCAGGCAGAGGACCGGCCCCAGAGGGATGCGGCGTGGTGATGCGCCGAGCGCCTGGGAAAGCCTCAGGAGAACCTCCTCGTCAAAGCTGAGAGAGCCACGGGTGTTCCGGGTAGCACGCCTCGATGGAGATACGCAACCAGTCGCTCGCCTCGTCGGCCAGGGACGGCCGGGCGAGCCGGAAGTCCGACTCGTCGACCTCCCCGGGCTTCTTCGCCTTGTACAGGAGCACAATCTCGGGGGCCAGGTAGGGGATGCCGACGGGGGAGAGATGCCCCATCTTCGAGAGAGGCCGTGCAATCTCCATCTTGCGTCGAAACCTCCAGACCCCTCCTGTCGACTCGTTCAGGAGGACTTCCAGTTCCGCTCCGTCGGGGCCCGAGGCGTGAATCTCGTGAATGGGTCGCTCCAGACGAGTCCCCTCCTTCCAGGTCTCGAGGACACCGGGCTTTCCTGGGATGGCATGCCGGAAGTCCCAAACCCGCAGGTGGTTCCTGAGACCCTCCTGATCCCTCCGCAGGATGGCGATCTCCGTGTCCGCGTGAGGACGAGTCCGTCGCCCGACGTGGAGGTCGATGGCCCAACCACCCGCGGCAAACCACGGATGAGGGAACTCGGTCATCAGGTCGCGAAGCCACTCCAGCTCTTCGAAGACCTGCCGTGCCATCGTCCCCTCTCGAACACCCGCTCCCCCTTCATCAGGATTCGGGTCCGGCTCTCTCCCCACCCTGCTCACGGCTGATAGGGATTGCTCAAACTCTTTAACTCGCCAGAGGAATGGGCGGTCCGAGAAAACTCATGAAAATCGTTCCCGATACCAGTGTTGTCATCGACGGACGCATCACGAACATCGTCCGACGGAAGGAGCGGGGCGCGGCGGAGGTCATCGTCCCCGAGGCCGTGGTCGCGGAGCTCGAAGCGCAGGCGGACCGCGGGCAGGAGACGGGCTACAAGGGGTTGGAGGAGCTCGGGGAGCTCGCCCAGCTCGCGGACAGCGGGGCCATCACCCTACGTTACGTCGGCGCACGGCCCACCCTGGAGGACATCAAGCTCGCCGGCGGGGGGGCCATCGACGCGGCCATCCGATCCGTCGCGGAGGAGGAGGGAGCCACGCTCATCACGAGCGACTGGATCCAAGCGCGCGTCGCCGAGGCGAAGAGGATCCCCGTGGAGTACATGCGCCCCAAGACCACGGGGAAGCGCCGCAAGCCTGCCTTGCTGAAGTACTTCGAGCCCGACGTCATGTCTGTCCACCTCAAGGTGGGCGCCGTATCTCGGGTGAAGGCGGGAAAGCCCGGGCAGATGACCCTGAAGGTCGTCGACAAGGAGAAAATGACGGAGCAGAAGCTGAAGCGGATGGCCCGGGAGATCTTGGAGGAGGCCAAGATGCACCCCAAGGGGTTCGTGGAGATGGACGAAGGAGGGGCGACCGTCGTGCAGCTCGACGACATCCGGGTCGCCATGGCGTGGCCGCCCTTCTCCGACGGCCTGGAGATCACCGCCGTCCGGCCCGTGGCCCACGTGAGCC
>JBHIDH010000057.1:0-7073 GCA_046759985.1 Thermoplasmata archaeon | reverse complement strand
TGCCCGTGGTGGTCCTCGTCGCCATCGGGAGCTTCGCGTTGTGGTTCTACGTGGGAGGCCTCCCCTTTTCCCTTGCCTTCGTCGTCCTCGTCTCCGTGCTCATCATCGCGTGCCCGTGCGCCCTGGGCCTCGCCACGCCCGCAGCCCTGATGATCGGGGCCGGGAAGGGCGCACAGCACGGCGTTCTCATCAAGAGCGGCGAGTACCTGGAGAAGGCGAAGAAGCTGGAGACCGTCATCTTCGACAAGACCGGGACCCTGACGGCGGGCGAACCCTCCCTCACCGACGTCATCGCCATGCCCGGCTTCCAGGAGGAAGAGGTCCTTCGTCTTGCCGCGATTGCGGAAACCGGCTCCGAGCATCCCCTGGGTGAAGCCATTGTCCGAGGAGCTCGGGGCCGGAACATCGCCCCCTCGGAGCCGGAGCTCTTCGAGGCCGTTCCCGGGCACGGCGTCCGGGCCACGTACGATGGGCGGCGCATCCTTCTGGGCAACCGCAGGCTCTTCGAGATGGCGCGCATCAGAACCGACGACGTCGAGGCGCGACTCCAGGAGCTGGAAGAGGACGGCAAGACGGCCATGCTCGTCGGCCTCAATGGGGAGCTGGCTGGCGTCGTTGCGGTGGCCGATACGCTGAAGGATTCCTCCTTCGAGGCGGTGGCGATTCTCGAGCGCATGAACGTCGAGGTGGTCATGCTCACCGGGGACAACGAACGAACGGCGCGGGCCATCGCTCGTAGGCTCGGGATCAGACGCGTCCTCTCCGAGGTCCTGCCGGGCGACAAGGCAGAGGTAATCAAGGAATTCAAGAAGGGAGGCAGACTCGTCGCGATGGTGGGCGACGGCATCAACGACGCACCGGCCCTGGCAGCGAGTGACGTGGGAATCGCCATCGGAAGCGGGACCGACATCGCGAAGGAAACCGGAGGCATCGTCCTCATCAAGGACGACGTCCGCGACGTCGCCGCCGCCATCGAGCTCAGCAAGAAGACGGTTCGAAAGATCAAGGAAAACCTCTTCTGGGCCTTCGCCTACAACGTCTCCCTTATCCCGGTGGCCGCGGGTGTGCTCTACCTCTTTGGGGGACCACTGCTCAACCCCATCTTCGCCGCCGTCGCCATGGCCACCTCCTCGATCACCGTCACGCTGAACTCCATGCTGCTCAACCGATGGAAGCCGGAGCGGCGTGGCCCGACCCGCCCCACGTACCTCGCCCCCACCCAGGCCCCGAGCGAGGCGAGCGGAGGGAGCTGAGTGCCCCGACGCCGGTGGGGGGCTCGCGCTACTCTAGGGGTCCAGGACGACCGCGGAAGACGGAGAGGGCGACGCTTCGGCAGGGCAGTCTGGATGGTCCTGGCCATGGGGGCAGCCGTCGGGGTCTCCCTCCTGGTCCTTCCGTGGTGGGACATCCCGTTCGCCTTCTTCCTTCCCCTGCTGCTCGGTGTCTGCCTCCTTCTCGGGCTGGTCCTCTGGTGGTCAGGGCGTGGGGACGCTGCGGTGTGGCGGCGACTTGGCACCTGGATTGGGGATCGGCGAGGAGGGGAGGAAGGGTGACCGGAAGCGGGGAACGGTGCGGCTACTGTGGGATGGTCGTGGAGGATGGGCCTCAAGCCGAGATGCCGGACGGAGATGTCCTCCTCTTCTGCGGCCGAGAATGTGGACTACGCTTCGAGCTGGTCGGTCCCGCCGGACGTCTTCGTGCGGAGATTGTCGGCCGCCGTAGGCGAATCCTCGAAGGCCTGGAAGCGGAACGAGACAGCCGAGTGATTACGCTCATTCACCGGGTCGAGCCGTGGGCCCAGGAGGATAGGGCGGGTTACATCACGTTGGAGGATTCGGAGGCCGTCGTCACGGCAATTCGCGGCACGCCTCCCGAGAGGGCCATCGACCTGATCGTCCACACCCCGGGGGGAGTAGCCCTGGCGGCGGAGTTGATCGCCATGGCACTGAAGCTCCATCGGGGGCCCACGACCGCCATCGTCCCCTTCTATGCCATGTCGGGTGGCAGCCTCGTGGCGGTGGCGGCTGACGAGATTCTGATGGGCCGCGAGAGCATCCTGGGACCTCTGGATCCCCAGATTTCCAGCTTCTCGGCGGGGACAATCTTGCGCCTCCTCCGACGCAAGCCCATCGAGATGATTTCGGACGAGATGATACTCCTGGCCGAGACCGCTCAGAGGAGCATCGACCAGATCAAGGAGTTCGTCAAGTGGGTCCTGGAGGACAAGATGTCCCAGCGAGACCGAGAGGCCCTAGCGTTATTCCTGACAGGCGGTTACATCTCCCACGAGACGCCCATCGTCCTCGAGGTGCTCCAGGGTTATGGCCTTCCGGTCGGGGAGGGAGTGCCAGAGGGCGTGTACGAGCTCTTCCACACCTTCATATTCGGAGCCTGCGAACGTCCCGGCGCCGCCACCTACTAGGCCGCAGATCACGCCTATCTGGCGGAATAAGACGACTAGAGGTTGCCGCACCCATCACGACACCACTTCGAGTGAGGCCCGATCCGGCTTCCTTTTGGAAGAGCGCGCCTCAGATCCAGTTTACGTCTGCAAAGGGCATTTCACTTAGAGGCCCCGGTACATGTCGTCGCGGTGACCAAACATGGCGATGGATCCTGTGTGCGGAATGAGCGTCGACGAGGGAGAGACCAAACTCACCGCGACCCACGAGGGGCATACGTTCTATTTCTGCTCCGATGACTGTCAGAAGACCTTTGAGACCGACCCGCACAGGTATGGCGGGCACTGAGGGGAGACCTCTACCCCCGTGACGGACCGCGTCACGCCGGTATGTTGCCCGAGGATGGGGGGGCGAGGAAAGTGCTCATCCGGGTCACAAAGGAGACACGGGAGTCCCACGCTCACGGGTCAGCTCGCGTGACCCCGTTTCGTCACCTTCGGAACCGTCGCCATGGAGATTTCGCCTTTCGTGCGAAGGTTCTCCTGGAAGCAGGCTAGGCCGCAGAAATAGCTTGACTTGCCCTCAACCTCTTCCCGAATCACGGCTCGGGCCAGCTCCTTGCCGCACGTCGCGCACCGGATCGGCCCACCTCCCACGTTACCTAGGCTCGTCTACTCAGCGTGAGATTGGTCGCGCAATCCATACACAGGTAGTCACCCTCCGGGAAGGGCTTTCCGAGGGCACGGCGCTGCTGGATGGTGTGGAGATCTCGAACGCGGTAGAGGAAGAAGCCCGATCCGAACCGAACGGATCTTCCACACTCGTTACAGATTTCGCTCATCTCACCTCATCGCAGGGCGGCGACACTGCTCCCCACCGCCCTGCTGATCTCAGGATGGCGGTCCCAACGGGAGTCGTCTGGATACCTCCAGGACTCCGTAGGGGGGACCCACCTATTGGGTTGTTGACTTCCATTGTGAAGGGCGTGGGTTCTCCAACCTCCTATCCGTAAACCGGCGCATGTGGCCTTGAACGAATGCGTGGCCACTCCTGTGGCCCGAGGGTCCCATCGAGATTCCCATGCAGGGTCGCGGAACTCGATCGTTATTCTGTCACACGAAGAAGGCCAGGATCAGGACCCCAATCGCGATCATCACGGAGGCCGTGAGCAGGCGGGCCCACTCCCTATGCTCCCCCTCCCACGCAGCGAGCTTCCGGGACATCCGCCGGTTCTGGACCCCAAGCAGAATCGCGACGAGGGGTGCCACGAACATCAGATTGTAGAGCGTCAGATACCCCAGTCCCGCCCAGTACTCGGTGCGGCTGCTGACGAGCCCGAGGACCGCCACGTAGATGCCGCCGGAGCAAGGGAAGGTGCACAGTCCCACGAGCAGGCCTCCCACAAAGGCCGAGGGAAGGGTGGCTCGCATCAGATAGGACCGGGTTCTCTCCCAGAGGACGTGGGGGGTCCTCGTCACCGCTCCGAGGGGCTTCACGAAAAGCCCGCCGATGGTCAGGAGGCCCAAGCCAATGACGAGATACGCCCCCACCTTGGCGAGGAGGTGCATCTCCCCGGACAGCACGATGGCCCTCATCAGGCCCAGCCCGATGAGGAAGTAGACGAGGAAGATCGCGTAGACGTAGAGGAGGCCCATCTGGAGGACCTCACCCCTTGGCCTCCGGACCACGTACAAGAGCGAGACGAAGAAGAGGAGGATGGCGATGGCGCAAGGATTCAGCCCGTCGAGGAGACCGGCGGCGAGGACGAGAGAGGCGAAGGCCCAGTCGTTCCCTTCCTCGACGGGAGGCCCCGACGGCGTGGTGAAGTAGGTCTCCAGGGGCGCAGAGATGGGGAGTTCCATGACCTCCCGGGGCGGCGACCACGCCTTGTAGGCGATGGGCTCGCCCATGGAGTCCTGGTAGAGGAGGAGGAGATTCCCTTTGTCCCTCCCCGGAAATCCCAGGGCCTCCAGGAGAAGATTCCGGGGGATGTGGCCCTGAAGAACGAGCGGCCGGCCATCGAGGACGAACGTGGCCAGGTGCGACCTGAGCCCGTACGGGACCTCCAGGGCCTCGTTGAGACCGTTCAGCTCGTCCCTGTGCCCCACATCGTTGAGGTAGTCCTTCAGCTGGACGTCGCCGTACCCCGCCTCGCTGAGGGTGGGAAGAAGGACGTCGCGAACGTAGACCGCACAGGCCCCGCAGGCCTCGTTGTAGAATACGCTGACCCCCTCCGTCGCCCGCACCGTGTCTCTCTGGGCCAGGAACCACCCCAGGACGGAACCGGCGACGAGGAGGGAGGTGGCGAGGAGCACCAACGAGGCGAACAGCACGCCCCGTCTCCTCGAAGAGGTGGTCCGCCGGGGCACGATGGGAACCCGGGCCCCGACCTCCTCCATGGGTCAACCCCCGACCACGTTGGCCGAGATGAGGATCTGTACTTCCTGATTGACCGGGTCGTTGCTCGTGATGTAGACGGCTCGCAGGACGGCACCGGAATCGGGGTGGAAGCTGGGGTCGTAGGTGACGGTCAGCTGGCCCCGCTCGCCGGGCCCGAGCCTCTCACTCCACCCCTCTGGGTTCCCATGCATCCCAAAGGTCGGGCTCTGCCTTCCCCGCACGGTGACCACCGCCGACGTACACGAACAGGAGGTGGCTATGGCGAGGAGGACGAGCTCCCCCTCCCCCACGTTTTCCACCGTGAAGGTGACGATGGCGAGTTCCGGGCCGATCGCGCCGAAATCATAGGAGGTGGGGGTGACCCGAATCCGAGGGGACGCGGCTGGCGGGCCCTGGAGGAGGCCGTACGCCGCGACGGAGGCGATGATCAGCACCCCGACGACGAGCGACAGCAGGAGGGCCCTCCTCCGTGTCCGTCTCTCGAGAGGGGTGCGTGTCCTCCCGGGACGGGCCTCGGTCCCCTTCCAGTCGAGGTCCGCGCCTTCCCTCGGGTGCACCCCCGTCACATGCCGACGGAGATTCTCCCCCTTGACGGAGGCCCCGCAGATCGGGCATTTCGCGAAGATCGACAATCGGACCGCTTGGCTATCCGTCTTGCCGGCACAAAATTGTACTCTCGTTACTCCATATACGGGCTATACTTCGGATGCGGACGAGCAGGGGGGATGCCGACGCCTCTCCTCCCTCAACTCACCCGCTCCTTCGTGAGCTTTGCCAGGCTCATGCCCCGAACATGCCGGAGACTCGGTAGCTCCGAGAGGAGGGCGACGAGGAGGGCGGCCCCGAAGGAGATGAGGTAGGTCCGCAGGGAGATGACGGGATCGAGGACAAACAGGTCGCTGGAGTAGAAGGAGGTGAAGTAGCCGGTAAGGTACGTTCCGAGCACGAGGCCCAGAATGGCGCCCGGGATGACCAGCAAGAGAGTCTCCGCAGTGATCAGGCGACGGAGCTGGGAGAAGGGCGTCCCGAAGGTTCGCATGGTCGCCAGGTCCCGGCTCTCCTCCAGGACGTTCATCGTGACGGCGTTGAAGACGATGGCAACGGAGATGGCACCGCCGAAGACCAGGAGCAGGTAGATGAACCCGTAGTACAGCGCCATCATCTCATTCCAGTCGGCAATGGACTCTTGCGTGCTCTCAAAGGCGAGCACCGGGAGAATGGCCGACAGGCTCTCCTTCACGTCTTCCTCGGTGAACCCCGGCGACATCTCGAGCATTACTGCCGTGGCCATGCCCTCCAGCCCCAACCACGCCTGAGCCCTGGCGAGAGTGACGAAACCGGTCGTGCCGAAGTCGCTGACAAAGCCCGTGATTTCCGTCGAGTAGGAAAGGATCTGCACCTCGTCGCCCACCCCGAATCCCTTCCGCTCGTAGATCCGCGAGACGAGGAGGCCCTCTCCGGTCTCGGCGGGCTCCCACGATCGATCGTAGAGGCCGTAGAGGCGCCCGGAGGGTTCGAGGGCCATGATGAGGATGGACTCCGCCTCGCCGTCCTTCATCAGGGATGTGGGTACCTCGATCAGGGGCTCCACAACGGCGACTTCCTCCAAGGCGTCGAGGGAGGTGAGATTCGCGACCCCCATCGGGTACTGGAGATGGACCTTGAGGTCGTAGCGCTGAATGCGTTCCAGTTGCGCGTTGGTGGCCCAGTCCATGGAGTCCACGAAGGAGAGGGGAATCAGGAGGACGCTGACGGCCAGGCCGAGACCCAGGATCGTGAAGAGGGCGCGCCGTCGGTTCCTGAGGATGTTTCTGATCGAAAGCTTCAGCGTGGGAGAAACTCGCGCAAGCCTCGGGAAGATTCGTTCCACGAGTGGCTTTCGGCCCCCGGTCGGCACCGGCGGACGCATGGCTTCGGCAGGTCCAAGGCGAGAGGCCCGCCAGGCAGGGACGATTCCCGCCATGGCCGTGAACCCGAGGCTCAGACCTGCCCCCACGGCGAGGATGTCGAGTCGTACGAGGATCGGCACGTTCCTGAGGTTTGTCGCCTCCGCGAAGAGGCCTGTGACGGGGTAGGAGAGAAGGTAGCCGAGACCGAAACCCACGAGGGACCCCAGGAGTCCGAGAAAGAGGGCGTATCCCAGGTAGTGGGCCAATATCGTCCCCTTCGCGTATCCCAGGGCCCGAAGCGTGCCGATGTGAGACCGCTGGACGTAGACGAGCCGGCTGAGGAGGACGTAGGTGCTCAGGGCCACGATGATGAGGAAGAAGA
>JBHIDH010000056.1:0-7088 GCA_046759985.1 Thermoplasmata archaeon | reverse complement strand
GTAGTGGACCTTGACCTTGTCTCTCTTTCTTGCCTTCATCTTGTTTCCCGCCGTTCCGCTATCCCTACTTACCGTGACATAAGTCTTTCGGTTCGGTTCAGTATGAGATACGTCGGCAAACGGACACCTATTCGATTCCCGGCGTCTGCACTTTGCCGACGCAAGCCCGGCCGGTATCATGCAGACCGCAGGGGATATTGGACCTTGCAGGGAAACCCGCGCTCGAACCCGCGTCCGCAAGAACTATGTAGGACCCTCCTCCCTGAGTAGGTCAACGCGTGGAGCTGGGGTACCATCGAAAGGCTCGTCCTCGTATCGAATCGACTGCCTGTCACCGTTGACCGGAAGAAGGGAGACTTGGATTTCTACCGGAGCGTGGGCGGCCTGGCCACAGGACTGACCTCCCTCTACGAGGTCAGGGAGAGCATCTGGATTGGCTGGCTTGGACTCGTCACGGAGGAATTGCGTAAAGGCGAGAGGGAGGCCGTCACAGAACGCTTCAACGAAGAGTACCGCTCCCATCCCGTGTTTCTCTCCCAGAAAGACGTGGCGTCCTACTACGAAGGTTTTTCCAATCGGACCCTGTGGCCCCTTTTCACTTATTTCCCCCATCACGCTAGTTACGACGAGGAGCTGTGGGAGGCCTATCAGAGAGTCAACGAGCATTTTCGGGATGTCATTCTCAATGTCGTCTCCCAGGATGACATTCTCTGGATTCACGACTACCACCTCATGCTCTTGCCGAGTCTCATCAGGCAGGAGCTTCCTGACATCCGGATAAGCTTCTTTCTCCACATCCCGTTCCCGTCCTTTGAGATCTTTCGACTCCTGCCCTGGCGGGAGGAGCTTCTTCGAGGTGTATTGGGTGCGGACCTCGTAGGATTCCATACGTACGATTACGTCCGCCATTTCCGCAGCAGTGTCCGTCAAATCCTGGGCGCGGAGGAGGCCTTGGATTCCGTGATCTGGGAGAACCGCCTGGTCCGAGTGGACGCCTTCCCCATGGGCATTGACTACGACCGCTTCGAGGGAGCCGTGGAGAGTCCAGGGGTCCGGCGAGAGGTTAGACGCATCCGAGAGGAAATCGGTGAGCGCCAGGCCATCCTCTCTTTGGACCGACTCGATTACACAAAGGGTATCCTGGAACGCCTGGACGCGTTTGACCTCTTCCTCGAGAAGAACTCAGAGTACAAGCGGAAGGTGACCCTGATCCTAGTCACCGTCCCATCGAGGACCGGGGTGGAGGCCTACGCGTCCCTCAAGAAGGAAATCGATGAGCGGGTAGGTAGGCTCAACGGGAAGCACGGCTCCCTCGGCTGGGTTCCCATCTGGTACCTCTACCGAAAGCTGGACTTCTCCACCTTGGTCGCTCTGTACCATTACGCTGACGTGGCCCTTGTGACCCCCTTGCGCGATGGCATGAACCTCGTTGCCAAGGAGTACCTGGCCACCAAACTCGACGCCAAGGGAGTCCTCGTCCTTAGCGAGAGGGCGGGGGCTGAGAAGGAGCTTGGAGAGGCTCTGGTCGTGAATCCGAACGACTCACAGGAGGTGGCGAAGGCGCTCCGGGAGGCCCTTAGTATGTCTGAAGAAGAACAGCGGGAACGAAACGAGCCGATGCAGCAGAGGCTTCGCCGTTACGGCGTCCTGCGTTGGGCGGAGGACTTCTTGGATCGCCTTGCGGACACGAAGGAAAGGCAGCGCGCCCTCCACGCGAAGAGGTTGACGCACGAGGACAGGAGGGCTCTCGTCGACGCGTACAAGGGAAGCCGCTCTCGGCTTCTCCTGCTGGACTACGATGGTACGCTTGCTCCCTTTCACCTCAAGCCTGGAAAGGCCGTCCCTGACGAGGATCTGGTGGCCCTGCTTGCCAACCTGAGCTCCGACCCGGCGAACGAGGTGGTGGTGGTCAGTGGGCGGGGCCGTCCGACGCTCGAAGCGTGGTTCGGCGAAGAGCGCGTCGGACTTGTCGCGGAGCACGGAGCATGGGGCCGGTGGAGAAGTGGGGCGTGGGAGAAGGCACCACCGGCGAGGAACGACTGGAAGCCGGAGATACGGTCCACCCTCGAATGGTTCGTGGACCGGACACCGGGCTCCTCCGTCGAGGAGAAGGATTTCTCCCTCGTCTGGCACTATCGGCGAGTGGACCCTGATATGGCCCCGCTGCGTGCCCGCGAACTCAGGGACACGATTCTCGACCATGTGGCGGACCTTGGCCTCGTGGCCCTAGAGGGGAACAAGGTGGTCGAGGTCAAGAACGCAGGGGTGGACAAGGGCACTGCCGTCCAGAAATGGCTCCAGAGCCGGGAATGGGACTTCATCCTCTCAGTTGGCGATGATGTGACCGACGAAGACGTCTTCGACCGCCTCCCTGATACCGCTTATTCTCTGAAGGTGGGAATGGGGCCCACGAAAGCCAGACACAGCGTCGCGGCGCCCGTGGACGTCAGGTCCCTGCTGGCAGAGTTCGTCGAAGCCTAAGCGGCGCTGGATCCTGGTTAGGCCTGTAAGCAGGGTTCACCAGAACAGGCTGGAATTGATGCCATAGAGGATAGAAGGGGGCTTACGGCCGTCACCTGGCCCCTGGCGTTTCAAGTTCATGGATGCCGCAGGTTTCATGGGTAAGATCCAGTTCCAACCGCTTTGAAACACTCACCCTTTCGGAACCTAACCAACTCCGATTGCAACAGAACCGGTAGGGTCTATCATCTATATAGAAGTTCATTCATACCTACGATGACAACCACGTTCGAGGTGCTGTCATGATATCACGAAAGGAGACACATCTGGCCCTTCCTGCGCCGTGGCGCCTCTTCGACGACTTCGACCGGGTCTTTCGGGACTTCCGGCTGGGGACGGAGGACTTCTTCCGCTCCCGCCGCTGGCCCGCCCTCGTCCCCCGGGACGGAACGGGAGTGCGCCGCGTGCTGGTTGACCTGAAGGACACGGGCAAGGAGTTCGTCCTCAAGGCGGAGATGCCCGGCGTCGCGAAGGAGGACCTCGACATTGAGGTCACGAAGGACGGCGTTGAGTTCCGGGCCGAGGCCCGGCAGGAGCGCGAGGAGAAGGACGAGGGATAATACCTCCGGGAGCGGTCCTACCGATCCTGGCACCGTCGCGTGCCCTTCCCCAGCGAGGTCCTGCCGGACAAGGCCGAGGCGGAGCTCGAGGAAGACGTCCTGACCCTCTGGGCCCCCAAGAAGGAGGCTTCGACGGAGGGCGAGGGGCGGAAGGTCCCGGTCAAGTAGGGGCCTTCCCCCTGTTTCTTTCTATCCCACTTCGAATCGGACCCTCGTCTCTCCCTATGGGAGGACGATGCCGCGGATGAGGGAGGGGTCGCCGCGTTCTAGGAGACGAAACCCCTCCGCGATCTCCTCGAGCGGGAAGCGGTGACTAACCATCTCCTGGAACCGCAGGCGCCCCCGGGCTGCCAGGTCGATGACCCGGGGGAAGTCCTGGAGGCCGCATCCCAATGAACCCATGACCTCCATCTCCCGGAACATGAGCTTCGCGGCATTGAAGGCCACCTCCTTGTCCGTGTAGCCCACCACCACAAGGCGTCCGCCCCACCTGAGGGTCGCAAAGGCCTGCTGAATCGTCGAGGGGTTCCCGATGACCTCAAGGGCGGCGTCGACACCCCCGTCACTCAGCCGACGGACCTCCTTGACGGCGTCCTCGACCTCGCCGGGATTCACCGTTTCCCAGGCGCCAAAGGTTCTGGCCAGACGGAGCTTCTCGTCCACGAGGTCCACAGCGATGGTCCGTGCCCCGGCAAGCGACGCGAACTGAACGGCCGCCAGGCCGACACCCCCGCACCCGAAGACGGCCACCGTCTGCCCCGGCCGAACCTGGGCCCGATTGACCACCGCGTGGTAGGGGGTGGAGAAGGCGTCGCTGAGGATGGAGGCCTCCTCCGCGGGGACCTCCTCGGGAAGGGGAAAGGCGGCAGAGGAGGGGGCGGTCACGTACTCCGCAAACCCGCCGTCCCGGTGGTTGCCCAACATGACCATCCGGCGGCAGAGCGTGCCCCGCCCGGCCCGGCAGTAGTCGCAGCGCCCGCACGGGATCACGGGCGGGAGGAGGACCCTCTGGCCCGGCCCGGGTCCCTCCTCTGGCCCCTCCTCCACAACCCCGCTGATCTCGTGGCCCAGGATCAGGGGTGGTTTCTTGAAGGTCGGGACGCCGTGCAGGTAGTGGAGGTCGGTCCGACAGATGCCGCAGGCGGCTACCCGCACGAGGACCTCGCCCACGTCTGGCTTGGGGCTTTCCACTTCCTCCACGCGGAGTCCCTCGTCCCCGTGGAAGACCGCGGCCTGCGTCAGCGATCCCTCCACACGGGCTTCCTCTTCTCCAGGAACGCCGCGAGGCCCTCACGGGCGTCTTCCGTCGCCATGAGTTCCTCCAGATAGATCCGCTCGGCCTCCCTAAGCGCTTCCTCAGGTCGAAGAGTCAACCCCTGCCGTACGGCCCGCTTGGCCAGGCCCACGGCGATGCGGCTGTGGCCCTCCAGCTCCGCACAGATCTCGTCGATCCGGGCGTCCAGTTCGTCCAATGGATGGACTCCGTTCACGAGTCCCATCTCCAATGCCCGCTCCGCCGGGATGTTCCGGCCCAGCAGAATCAACTCGGCGGCCCCCCGGAGGCCCAGGAGGAGAGGGTACAGGGCAACCCCGAAGGGCGGGAAACTGGCGAGGCGAATCTCGGGCTGTCCGAGGGTCGAGTCAGAGGCGGCGTAGACGAGGTCGCAGGCCATGGCCAGTTCGAGCCCCCCGCCCAGGCAGGGGCCATGGACCCGGGCCACCGTGGGAATCTCGAGATCGAAGAGGTCCATGAGGACGCTGTGGAACGTGCGCAGCATGGCCTCGACCCGGTCCTCGGTGTGATCAGCTACGTCAACCCCTGCGGAGAAGGCCTTGCCCTCGCCTCGAAGGACGAGAACGCGGGCGTCCCCCGCGTGGGATACCTCCCGAAGGGCGCCATCAAGCTCCTCCAGCATCGCGATGTTCAGGACGTTCAGGGGGGGACGCTGGAGGACCAGGGTGGCGCGGCCCGCTTCGCGGCCCAGGCTTACCAACGGCGTTCCCATTCTCGTCCTCCACCGGGTCGCGGGGCCATCAGGCGTCGGTCCCGCGTCGCTCTAACCGCCAGTGGCCCAACTGGGCCGCCCCGAGGGCCCCGGCAAAGGGAGAATCCGGCGTGGCGTTGATCTTCATGCCCAGACGCTCCTCCAGGGCCTGAACCAACCCCGGATTTAGAGACAACCCGCCCGTCAGGGTGACTTCTTCCTCCAGCCCCACTTGCCGCAGCAAGGCCAAGGTCCGATCGGCGATGGAGTAGTGCGCCCCCGCCACGATGTCCGCGGCGGGCTTTCCCTGGGTGACGTGGTTGATGACCTCCGATTCCGCCAGGACCGCGCAGATGCTGCTGATGGGCTGGGGGTCCTTGGCCTGAAGGGACATCGGACCCAGTTCCAGCACGTCGATCTCCAGCGACTTAGCGATCCGTTCCAGGAACCGGCCGGCCCCTGCGGCACAGCGATCGTTCATGAGGAACTTCTGGACGCGCCCTTTCTCGTCTATCCGCATGGCGCGAGAGCTCTGCGCCCCGATGTCCAGGACACATCGCGTGCCAGGGAAGAGGAGGCGGGCCCCCCGCGCGTGGCAGGTGATCTCCGTGATCTGCATGTCCCGGTCCGGATACGCGTACCGACCGTACCCCGTGGTCGCGAGGTAGGAGACCGCGTCTCGCTTCAGATCAGCCTCTTCGAGGAGTTGCACGAGGGCCTTATGGGCCGCCTTCTCCATGAACGGGCCGGTACGGACGCGAACGGTGCGCAGGACCCGTGTTCCCTCCTCCAACAGGGCGGCCTTGGTGCTCCCGGCCCCCACGTCGAGGCCGATGGTGAGGTCGCTCATGCGTCCTCCACGGTCACCCGCCTGGCACGCAGGTCCTCCGCGCCTTGCCCGCGCTCCAGAGCGAACAGGGCGGCCCCCAGACAGCCCATGTACTGGGAGAGCTCGCTCACGTTGATCTCGGTCCCGAACCGGTCCCGCAGTGCCCCGACCATCCCCACGTTGCGGGAGACGCCCCCGGTAAAGGTCACCTCCTCCTCGATGCCGATGCGTCGGACGAGGGCGATGGTCCGGGCCGCGACGGCCTGGTGGACGCCCCCGAGGATGTCCTCGATGGTCTTGCCCCGGGCCAGGTGGGCGATGATCTCCGACTCCACGAACACGGTGCACACGTTGCTGAGGCGGATGGCCGCGTTCGCCCGGAGGGAGACGGGGCCGATCTCGTCCAACGACAGGTCGAGGATGGAGGCGGCGTTCTCCAGAAAGCGCCCGGTCCCCGCCGCGCACTTGTCGTTCATGCAGAAGTCCAGGACCTCCCCTTCCTCATTGAGGCGGATGGCCTTGGTGTCCTGTCCTCCGATGTCCACCAGGGTCCGGGTCTTCGGGAAGAGGAGGTACGCGCCCTTGGCGTGGCAGCTGATCTCCGTCACCTGGTCGTCGCCGAAGTCGACCTTGTACCGCCCGTATCCCGTCCCGATGACGTAGCCGACGTCGTTCTCGCCGATGCCGGCCTCCTTCAGGACCTCCTCGTAGGAACGCTCCGCCGCCCGGGTCACGTTGGCCCCCGTGGGCAGGAGGCTCTTCGCCACGAGTTCGCCCTTGGCGTCGAGGACCACGGCCTTGGTCGTCGTCGAGCCCGCGTCTACCCCCGCGAAGTACATCAGGCCGCCCCCACGATGCGACGGTGTTCCAGACTCTCAAAGAAGGCGTCCACGCGGTTCCGGAGCTGGGCCTCGGAGAAGTAGCGGGGATCTGCCAGGTCGGACTCGATCATCAGCGTCGGGATTCCCAGATCGTGGGCGAAGCTCTCCCGAAAGTCCGGCTGGCCCACGGAGAAGGACCGGCACGACTTCACCGAGTGGATGATGAGGGCGTCGGCCTCGTACTCCTGGACGTACCGGTGGAGGAGGTCGGCCCGCATCCCCAGGTTCCAGTTCGTGTAGCAGTTGATGACGTAGTCGGCGATGCTCTCCATGGGGCGGGACGGGTCGTGCCGGAGCCCTTGGTCGAAGAGAC
>JBHIDH010000055.1:0-7492 GCA_046759985.1 Thermoplasmata archaeon | reverse complement strand
TGATCCTGGACCGCAGCTTCATGAAGTGCTGCGGGCACGACCAGCTCTGGCAGGGAAAGGTCGACGTCTGGAACAAGCTGCGGGAGTACAACGAGACCCTCATGCACCGGATCTTCGCCCGGTGCGGGGTGAAGGTCCTGGTGACGAGCTGCGCGGAGGGGTATCGGACCTTCAAGCTCGACTACGACCTGGGCGATGTCGAGGTGAAGCACATCACCCAGGTCCTCTACGAGGAGGGCATCGAGTTCCGGGCCCGGCGGAAGGAGACCGTCACCTACCAGGACCCCTGCCGGATGTGCCGCCAGATGCCCGTGGACGCCGTGTACGACGAACCCCGGGAGCTCATCCGCATGACCGGAGCGGAGTACGTGGAGATGGAGCACTTCCGGGCCGACGCGACCTGTTGCGGCGTCGCCGGGATGATGTACTGCAACGACAAGACCAAGGGCATCACGAATGACCGGATGATCGAGGCCAAGGAGGAGGCGGTGGATTACCTCCTCACGGCCTGTCCCAAGTGCCTCACCCACTTCGGGTGCCAGCAGCACGAGAACCTCTACCGGGAGGATCGGGAGAAGTTCGAGTACCGGGTCATCGACATCACCCAGTTCCTCGCCGAAGCCCTGAACGAGGCGGCCGCCGAGGCGTTGGCGGAGCAGCGCGCTTCCGTGGAGGCCGCCTACAAGCCGAAGGAATGAGGAACACATGGACGAAATCGCGGCGTTGGAGGATGCCGGGGCCGCCCGCCACCGGTCCCGTCAGACCGCCAAGACGACCTTCAAGGCGATGAACCGGAACTTCGTCATCAAGTTCCCCCGGGGCAAGGGTGTCATTGCCTACGTGTACGAGGACCTCTGCATGGGCTGCATCCATTGCGCCGACAACTGCCCCGAGAACATCCGGCCCGACCACGAGGACGCCATTGTCATGGTGGACCAGACCGCCTACTTGCCGGAGCTTCGCTTCGAGACGCGCAAGGCTCGCATCGTGGAGGAGACCTGCATCGGCTGCGCGAAGTGCGCCGTCATCTGCCCGGTGGAGGCCATCGTCATGGTGCCGCGGCCGGGCTGGGAGGTCGTGGACAACGCGCCGGCCGCCGTGCAGTCGGAGGAGGGGACGGGATGAGCATGGACCCCCCCGGGGAGGTCGGGCAGGAAACCCGGTCGGAGCGGCCGAAGTGGCCCCACCGTCTGTCTCGGAAGGCGGAGATCCGCCTGATTCAGCAGCTACCCAGGATCCAGAAGGCCATCGTGATTTCCAAGGTCTCGGCGGTGGTCCTCTTCGCCATCGGCCTCGAGGGCATCGTGACCGCGACCTGGTGGCTCGCCGCGGTCTTCCTCCCCATGGGCATCCTCTTCACCGTGTGGCCGGTTCGCATGAACATGCCCAACGTGTGCCCGCGCTGCGGGAACGTCAACGCCCGGGATGCGGGCGTGTGCGAGAAGTGCGGGACCGCCCTGATGTAGGGCCCTAGCGCGGCCGGGGAACCCAGAGCAGCCCGGAGGGGTTGATGATGTTCCCCAGGTCGATGCCCGCCTTCAGGCGCCGAACCAAGGCGAAGCGCTTCCGCAGCTGGGTGTCGGCCGAGAGGAGCTGGGTCACCTGGGTGTTTCGGACCCGGCAGGGATGGCGCTGGGCGATGCGTACGAGGTCCACCACCAGGTTGAACCGATCGCCGCGGTGCAGCACCTGATCGACGGGCCCCCCCGTCGTGCTCGTCCCTCGGATGTTCCCCCGCATGAACGGCAGGATCCGCGCGGTCCCCGCCTCCTGGAGGGTCCCCGCCAGGCCGAAGGCGCTCCCCCGGGTCCTGGCCCACGCCGCGAGTTCCTCCCAGAGGGCGGGCAGGTTCGCCAACGAGGTCCGGATCTCCGCGAGGGGAAAGGGAGGCCTCTTACGCGTCGCCCCCTCGAGGAGATGGGCGAATCCTTCCCTCCCCTCTCCCGGGGTCGCCTCCCCGGCCATTGCCTCCAGGGCCTTCTCCCCACGCGCGAGGGTCTCCTCGGACCCGCTCAGGTCCACCTCCAGCGCGTATCCCTCCCCCCCGTCCAGGGCCACGGCGGAGGCGGTGGGGTCGCCGAAGACGACCCGGAGGGGTTGCAGCGAGGACTGCCCCAGGGCTTGCAGGGCCTTCAGGACCTCCTCCTGGGACTCGAAGGTGTAGCGCGCGGCCTTCGTGCGCGCGAAGGGCAGAATCCGGAGGGTGAGGGACAGGGGAATCCCGAGGTTTCGCCCCATCGTGAGGAGGAGGGCGTTCAGGTCGTAGCCCGTGGCGTTGTTGGGAACGTCGTCAAAGCCGCTCTGGGAGTAATTCGTGTCGGGGCCCAGGAAGTCCACGTTGCGGAGGTAGGCGTGGGGGCCGCCGTGATAGGAGGAGAGGAGCGCGCTCCCCGCCACGAGGTCCCCCATGAAGGGGTTCGAGGGCAGGACGGGGAAGAGGGGGAGGAGGCGATGGGCCTGTTCCGCGGCCTCGAAGGCGTCCCGCCAGGTCGCTCCCACCTCGCAGCGGAGGATGCCGCGCTCCGGGTCTACCTCCACGCCGTGGAAGTCGGTCAGGTCCAGCAGCAGCCCGTCGAACAGGGGGAGGATGTCGCCCTCGAGGGGATCCTTTCGGGGCGTCCAGTCCACGCTCAGGTCCCGATCCTTCAACATGTTCAGGCTCCGACGGACGTAGTGGAGGGTCCCCGAGGCGCCCCCGAGGTTGACCCCGGCCACCTCCCCCGAGACGAAGCGCATGGCCTCGGCTACGTCCCGCGTCTCGCCCATCTTCAACGGGATGACCGTGGTCTGCGCGAAGAGACGCTTCATCTCCTCCGGCAGCGCCCGCTTGTCGCGCAGGTAGAGAATCTTGACGAGCTCTTCCTCAGGCCGCCGTTCGAGGCCGGGAGAGGACTGCAGGATGCCCATGAAGTCGCGACCTCCCGCGGCCAGGCTAGCGCCCCCTCTTCTTGACGCGGGTGATGAACTTCTGGGAGGGCATGAGGCGGCGGAAAGCACCGAGGACCCGCAGGCCGAACCGCATGAGGCCCGGGCTCAGGTACGGGTCAGAGAACGGATAGAGCGGGGGCGGCTTCGCCATGGTCCCCACGAGCTTCCCCCGGTTCACCATGTCGGCCGGGTCCATGCTCCGCTTGATGCCCTGCATCGCCCCCACCAGAGGCCCGAACATCGGAACCAGGTTGTAGGTCGCAAGGAAGCCCAGACCCAGGGGATGGCCATCGAGCCCCAGGACGAGCTCGTGAAACCGCTCCACAAAGGAGAGGCTGAGTTGACCCCGAAGGGTCCGCTCGTCCGTGGGCAGGTAGGGGGCCAGGAAGACGGAGCTCCGATCCGTGAGGAAGCCGTGGAAGGCCGCCTCCATCCTCATCTTGCGGGCGAGCCTGGCGGTCCCCTCCATCGCCTCCTCGAGGCGGGAGAGAGGGAGAAGCGCCTCGGCAACGACGAGGCCCCCCGATATCCGCCGGGCCTGGTAGGGCTGGTCCCGTTGCTCCCACAGGAGGTCGGCGACGGCGCCCTCTTGCCGCCTACCGCCTGCCTCCGTCACTACCCGGTCCGCCTCCTTCGCCTCGGCCGCAACCTCGTCCTTCGGCCCCTCGAACGCGAGAAGGGCCGCGGCGGGAAGCGCGGGCAGGCGCGGGGGCGCCTCGGTCTCGGCCCGGCGACCGCGGGCCCCGATGCGATAGCCCTCGAAGGCCCGCTGGAGGACCATGTGCCCCTCGTCGTAGAAGCCGATGTGGTACGGCGTCACGGCCGATTCGGCAAGGCGGCGAAGCCCCGTCCCCAGGGCGGCCATGTCCTCGAACCCGTAGGCCGCGACGGCGACCTGCTCCGGTTTCCTCCGAAGCTTCAGGGTCGCCTTCGTAATGACACCCAGGGTCCCCTCGGCTCCCAGGAAGAGACTCGTCAGGTTGTAGTTCTGGGAGCCCAGGTCGAACGCCCGCTCGCCCGTCTCCAGGACGTCGCCGTCGGGGAGGACGACCTCCAGGCTCCGCACCCAGCGGGAGAAGGAGCCGTACTTGTACGCCCCGATCGCCGGGCCGCCGTTGCTCAGGTGGCCTCCCACCGTGGCCGCCCGTCGGAAGAGGGGTTCCAACGGGAAGGACATCCCCGCCGCGTCGGCGGCCTGCAGCGTGTCGTCCCAGGTCTCCCCGGCGCGCAGAGTGAGAAACCTCCGCTCCTCGTCCACCTCCACCACCCCCTTCATGAGGCTGGTGGACAGGAGAATCCCGCCCAGATTGGGCACGGCGCCGCCGTGGAGGGACGTGCCCCCGCCTCGGGGGACAACGGGGAGCTCCAACTCCTGGCCGAGTCGGAGGACCCGGACCACCTCCTGGGTGGACTTAGGCAAGACCACCAGGTCCGGGTTCAGGCGGAACTGGATGGCCGCCTGCTTGGGGAGCGGCGCGAAATCGTGGGTGAAAAGGAGGGTTTCCATCGCCCCTGTGGAGACCCGCTCCTCCCCCAGCGTGTCCCGCAGCCGCTTATAGGCGTAGCTGAGGTCGCTGTAGACCATGGGAGGGGCTCAGGGGGCCCAAAGAAGGCCGCGATATTAAGCTTCGGGATAGAGAATCAGATACCGAGGGCCTCGCCGATGCGGTCCCGGAGCTGGGCCGCATCCAACCCTTCGGGCGATTCGACGCCCAGGAGCCGGGCGACTTTCCGAAGCTTCTCCGTGGACTCCGGGTCCAGGGCCCTGATGATTTCCATCTTCAGGTCCCGCTCCCGACGACCGAGGACGGGAATGTCGAGCTCCTTGGCCGCCTCAGTGAGGCGCGGGTTGATCTCCACGACCTGCTGCGTCCCGGTGTAGGACTGGGCCGTGCTGACTTCCTCGCGGATCTGGCGCTCGATCTCCATCCGCCCTCGACGGAATTCGCCCAACGCCTTGCCGATGCCCCGGGCGAGCTGGGGAAGCTTCGTGGGTCCCAGGAACAGGATGAGGGCGACGATGGCGAGGAGGATGATGAGTTCGAACCCCCCCGGGAGGCCGAACTGAAGACGCGAGGCCTCCGTCGCGGAAGATAACCAGTCCATCGGTGTACCCGTCCAGACAACAAGCGGGCGTCGACAATATAGCCTTTTCGCAGGGACGACCTCGCCTAGGCCTCCAGGAGAACGGGGTAGAGGGAGCCGAAGCGGTCGTCCAGGTACCACACGTAGACGAAGTCGGCCGAGGTGCTGCCCCGGACCCAGACGTCCAGGCTCTCATGCGGCGACCACGCGAAGGACCGGGTGAGGGAGAGGGTGAGGTCGCGGCCCACCAGCGGTATTTGGGTCACCGTCTGGGTATGGGCGAAGGTGGCATTGCTCGCCCGAACCTCCTCGACGGTCGTTGTCAGTTCCCAGGCCGGGCCCAGGGAGGCCAGCCGGCCTCGTTCGAGAAGGGTCCGCTCGGTCGGGGACGGGGGGGTCACCCCCGCCTCCGCCAGGCCCACGAACGCGGCCGAGATGGGCGTGGGCTCGTAGGCAAAGACGAGCCGGTTTCCGACCTCGAACACCGTGTAGGTCACGGAGAGGTTCAAGACATAGACGCCGGCGCTCCCCTGGCTCGTCGCGAGTCGCAGCGAGGTCAGATCGGAAGACGTCCAGAGGAGGGGAATGACCTCCATGTTCGGGCCGTCGGAGGTCGCATCGAGGGGGCTCTCCGGCGTGACATTGAGGGTGACCGCGACCTCGGCCCCGTCGCTGGAGGTGCCGGACCAGATGTAGGTGATCGCGGTCTCGGCGTCCGCGGTGAACGAGGCGCCGGTCTCCATGTCCGGGCTCAGGGGCTGGGGCGAATAGAGCACGAAGGCAGGAAGCGTGACGTTGATCACGCCGGAGGCCACGGGGGTGGCGACGTCGGAGGGGGGAGCCAAGAGGGGTGTCCCGAGGAAGACGAACCCGCTGACGAGGGCCCCCACAAGGAGAATGACCGCGGACCAGACCGCCGGGCTCGATCTCCCCCTCTCCTTCTCCTTCGGTCCCTGGCGCGCCCTCCAGGCGTGCAGGGCCAAGAGATATCCTACCCCGTAGAGGACCGTCATGGGAGCGGCCACGAGCATCATGGTGAGGCCGCTTCCGTCAGGCGTAATGACGGCTCCGAAGAAGAAGAACGCCACGATTGCGACGCGCCAGTACTTCTTCCAGACCCCCGGCTCGAGGACCCCCAGGGCCGTGAGCCCCCACATGACGACGGGCGTCTGGAAGGCGAGGCCCATGCCCAAGAAGAACAGGAGGACGATGTCGAAGACCGGGTCGGCCCTCGCAAAGGTCTCGAAGCCGATGTTCAGTCCGACCCTGTACAGGAAGTCGAAGACGAAGGGCAGGAGGAGAAAGTGGGCGACAAGGACACCGGCCAGGAAGAGGAGGGTCGCCGGGATGGTGATGCGGGCGATGACCTTCCGCTCGCGGGCGTACAGGCCGGGTGCCACGAACTTGGCCAGCTGGTAGACAATCATGGGCATGGAGGCCAGGATGGCGAGGAACATCGCGACCTTGAACTGCACGACGATGGCCTCCGCCGGCGTGATCTGGATGGGCTCGACGAAGGAGGGGAGGTAATAGTCGAGGCTGAACCGAACGAGCTGGACGGAGACGGAGTCGAAGAAGTCGGGCCAGAGGTAGGGAAGGACCAATCCGCCGACCGTGACAAACCGGAGAGAGAGGGTGACGAAGATGGCGAAGAACGCGAGGAAGACGGCAAACATCCAAATGAGACGTCCTCGGAGCTCCTCGAGGTGTTCGAAGAAGGTCATCCGAGGCGATGCCATCCGCTTCTTAGGAGGCGGTGGCGTTATATTAGGATTGGCGGATGCCGTGCCATAATCAAGTTTGATTATATGGAGTGATAATAATAATTAGAATAGTATTAATATAGGGGACCGCCGTTAGGCAACCTCGCGTTGATCTCTCCGGATGACAAGGTGTAGGTGGATGTGGGTGTGGAAGGAGGACCGATGTTGCAGAGGGAAGTTCGGATCGTAGACCTCTCCGATGTGAAAAGGACGCGCCAGCCGCTCTGGTTGGTGCGAAGGGCTGCGGAGATCCTGGCCCATAACGCCGGTCAGCTTACCACCGACGAGTTGAGGTCCCTGGCCCATATCCTGATGAGCGAGGCGGGCTCCAGGTCCGTTCTGGGGGAGGAACGCTAGACATCCTGGGGCCGCCTCTGACCTCGTTTCGGAAGGTCCCATGGTCTCCCGCGCGCTCCCTCCGCCCGCGGGCGGCAGGCCTCTTGGGGGACGAGCCAGACCCCGCAAGACCACCTCGACAAAGGTTTAATAAACCTCCGCCATAGCCCCGCGGAATGGTCCTGGAGCTCTACTATCCAGTGGCAATTTTCACTCTCATCGCCATTTCCTTTCCCTTCCTGACCTACCTGGCAACGCGCCTCCTGCGGGAGGACAAGCCCACTCCCCTGAAACAGACAACTTATGAGTGCGGAGAGGTGCCAGTGGGCGAGGCCAACATCCAGTTCAACTTCCAGTACTACCTCTTCGCCATCATGTTC
>JBHIDH010000054.1:0-7517 GCA_046759985.1 Thermoplasmata archaeon | reverse complement strand
GAGAGCCCACAGGGCGAGAGGAGCGGCAAACCACAGTGCATGAATCAGCTCCAACACGAGGCCGCTCCATCGAAGGCCCAGGGCCAGGAACGCGGCGTTGCTCAATGCGATGACCTGAATCGCCCCCACGACGAGTAGGGAGGTCCGCCGCGACGAGGGAACCGCGACGTCAGCGAGTGAGGGCAGGATTGTGACGAGGATTGCCAGCTCAAGGACCACCAACCCCGACGCCAAGAAATCGAAGGCGGCCGGAACCCCGGCGGGCAGGGCTTCCTGGAGTCCGAGGGTTAGGGCAGGACCAAGGAACACGACGGACGTGAGGACGATGAAGGCGCCCATCAAGGCACGGGTAATGCCCCCTCTTCGCCAGATCTGGAAGTCGCGGGGGCTTCCCGGACTTCGGGAGGTCGTGTCCGGGAGACTTCTCCGGACCCGGTTAAGCGTTACGTCGAGGATGCGTGGCCGACCAGGTGTCTTATGCGCAATCTCGAGGGTCCTGGCTGAGCATCGTCTTGGCAGGGGCGAGCGGCTCAGTGTCAAGGGCGCGATCGACAGCGTCGGGTCCCAGCCGTCGCAAGATCAACGGCGCAGCGTGACGGCGCTGTCCGTACCGGTTCCCCAGGATCCGATCCTGGCCCACGCATCCTTTGTGCAGGAGGAACGGGCCGCACCACGGGAGGCGTCGTGACGGGGACGAGGTTGACTGTGGCCTAGTTGCATTTGTGGTAATGGCGTGATAAGCATTATAAGGTAATTTTACACGGATGAAAGACTATGAGCACACAGGAATTTTCTTGTGTGAAATTCTCGGAATCATTCTTACTCGTCCTCCTGCTGGGACTGTCCGCCGCCTCCTTCGGCCTCGGAGAGGCGGAGGGGGGCACGATTCCCACCCTGAGCGCGGATGCGATCCCCTTATCCACCGTCCGACCGGGAGACCTGGGGATGCCTCCTCCCCAGCCGGCGGCCACCATCACTATCCCGATCCACATCATCTTCATGGGGGTCCCGCAGAGCCTCATCGAGGACCCGACCATCTACTCGACCGTCCTCCCGAGCTACGAACCGTCGGCCGTCGCCCCCGCGCTGGCGGGCCAGGTCAACCGGTACGCGACCTACTCGTTCGCATACGACATCACTCTCGTTCCCGACTCCACTGCGAACGCCTACACCTCGTGGCTGCTGCAGAACCTGCGTATGGAGACGGCACCCTTCTGGATTCAACAGCTCGCGGACTACCCCGTGGGCAACGTGGGCAAGGTGGACGCGATATCGGCCCTCGGCTGGCTCGAGTCGAACCTCGCGTCCACCCTCTCGTCGGGTTACTCCATCGTGATCATCGACACGTTGCACACGACGCCGTCGATGCCGTACTACTACTTCTACGAGTACCAGCCCCTGGATATCGATACGGGCCTGCCCTTTCCCGGCTACAGCCGCTACATGACGGGCTTTGGCGGGGGGACGGGCCGCATGCTCTTCATCGACCTCGACTCGGGGCCGACCAACGTGGACATGTTCGGCTACGGCATCCACGTGAACCGCACCACGATGCCGCCCATTTGGGACTACAGCCCCCTGTACGATCACACGAGGTTCTCGACCGACGTGGCCAACTACGTCAACTTCGCGATTATGCAGCTCTTTACGCCAAGCTTCCTCTTCGACCCGTCCTTCTCCCCCGGCTACCACCTTCAGGTTACGATCTTCAACGACGATTCCACCCGCAGCTACCTCCCCTTCTTCG
This sequence comes from Thermoplasmata archaeon, assembly GCA_046759985.1. Taxonomy (GTDB): domain Archaea; phylum Thermoplasmatota; class Thermoplasmata; order RBG-16-68-12; family JAJISG01; genus JAJISK01. Next base: position 5,770 of record JBHIDH010000054.1, on the reverse strand, counting down.
ACCTCCAGGCTGCCGTGAACGCCTTCGCGGATGTCCAGCCCCTTTCCACATGGAGTGGTTCCGTGCGTGAGGTCGCGCTCTCGAGCGACCCCGCGCTGGCCCTCATCGTGAGCGGGGCCACCGATCCGCAGACCGGCTCGATCGAATCCGAAGCGCTGATTGGCTACTTCTTGGCGAACTATGACGCCTACGTGCCGCCCCAGGGGACCGACTTTGTCATCCCGGCCTTCCTCTTCGCCTTCCCGGAGAGACGGCTCTTTGACGGGAGCGCGGGGGGGATGGTGGTCCCGGACCAGGCAGAACCGAGGTTCATCCTGGCCGTGACGAGCCCCGAGCTCCTCGGTCTCGAGCCCGCCCTGTACTTTGGCGGCGGCCCCAATGTGATCTACAGCGGCGTCTGGGCCAGCGACACGTTTGGTCTGGATCCGGGCTATTATACGTTCTTCAGCGGTGGTGCCCGAGGCGCGGCCAATGCGGCCGTAGTCGGCTGGGGCAACGAAGCCTGGCTCAACATCACCTTTGACGTCGGGTCCGGGTCCGTGGACTTCTTCCTTGTCACGGAATACGAATACGTCAACTGGACCCAGGGAGGGGGAGACCCCCTCGTTTTCGGGTCGGGTCTGAGTGGCCCGGGCTGGTTCGCGGACGTACCGATGTCCGCGCCGGGATACTACTATGCCATCTTCTACAACAGCGGGAGCACGGCCGCCAGTGTGACCATCCAGGCGACGACGGAACAATTCTTGGGAGGATCGGGCTTTACCTACCTGGTCGTCCACGAGGGCGCGCATTTCCTCGGGCTGGCCCACCCGCACGACGGGCTCTTGTGGCCTGGTTCGTCCAACTTCGTGAACTGGTTCTACGACTTCACCATCTCGCCCCTAAGCTATCTTGTGAGCACGACCACCTTCGGCCAATTCGACAAGGACACGCTCCTCCGGGGGAACGTTCTGACTTTCATGGGGGATGCCCTTGGCGAGCTGTTCGCGGGCCAGCTCGTGATGATGGCAGAGGACGTGCGGTACGTTCCCTGGAACGTCATGGACGCGTACAACGAGACCCTAGGGCTCGTTCTGGCGGCGAAATCGCAGCTGGAGGCGAATCGGTACACCGACGCCTTTCTGGCCGGCGCCCTCGCGAGACTCGCGGCGGCCAACGCCACCGAGGTCCTCCTCGCCGATCTCGCGTCGGCCCCCCTCATGGAGGTTGTCTCCAACGATTCCGACGGGATCCTCGCGGGCGGGAACGAGGTTCTCTTCTCCGGCCGGGTGCACGATGTCTACAGCTTCGCCCTCGAGTACGTCTTGGACGATCAGCGCTTCCCCGTCCCCTACGAGCCGGACGGTCGGTTCAGCTTCCTCCTACAGAACCTGAGTGAGGGACGCCATACGGTTCTCGTCGAGGCAACCGACGCCAAGGGCAGGGTTCTGAGCGAGTCGTTCACCCTCCAGGTTACCTCGTCGTCATTGCCCGTTGCTACGGACCTCCTGGTCCTCTTCGCGTCTCTGGCTGCGGCCGGTTCGGCCAGTGTGATAGGGGCCTTCATGTTCCTACGGAGGTACAGGGCCATCCACGGTCCACCGCCTCCGATGAAGTCCTCGAAGGAACCGTCCCCTTCGACTCCCCGACCGACGGACCCCCCGGAGGAGTTGGAGCCGCCTGTTCAGGAAGCCTCAGACGATCCCCCGCCCCTAGCCCCGCCTCCGCAACCCTGATTTCGCAGACCCTGTCCCATGGATCTCGTCGAAGCTCTCAAGGTACTCAGGAGCTCACCTGGTCCGCCATGCCGGAATCGCGGACCGGACGTAGGAATCCTCCAATCCAGCGTGTGAATGCGTATGTCGCGCAAGGGGTGATGGGCGGCCTCCCTGTTCTCCGCCACCTCGCCCTAGCCCCCCTTCCGAAGCGTGTCGAGAAACCCGTCCCGCGAATCCGCGACGTCGGCGAAGAGTTGAGGGCAATCTGACACGTCCATGGCCGCATGCGACAGGGAGACCTCACAGACCCCCATCCGCGGGCCCGCCCTAGCCTGTCGGCGGTGTGTGATGGGTTGTCCAGCTGCGGACGATGCTGGTCCAGGGGGGCTCCTCGTCCATCTGCCACATGAGGGCGATGAGCTCGCCGATGTGCGCGATTTCGTCGAGGAAGGTGTGGAGGAGGACTTGTTCGATGGTGGCCTTCCGCTTCCACCCCGGGAGGGCGACCTCCCGGTCCATGTCCTCAGGGGTCAGCGACTCGAAGAAGGCCTTCGCCTTCTCCGCCACCTCCTGCTCGTACCTTTCCATGTCTTCGAAGGTCTTGAACTGGGCCGGATCGATGTCCTCCCAGGGCCTGCCGGGGATGTCGTAGTGGAGGTAGGAGTCCTCCACCTCCTGCATGTGGATGAAAATGTCGCGCATGGAGTTGTAGGTCGCCTCCCGATTCCTGTTGATTTCCTCCCAGCCCAGGTCCCGGAACTTGGCCAGGAATCGTCGACGAAGGTCGGCCGCGTACGCAAAAAGCTGTTCCAGATCAGATACGTCCATTGAGGCAAGTATCCCCTCCGTTCACTTAACCTCGCTCCACCTGAGGGGGAGACCTCGGGGACTCCGAGGCGCCATCGTTCGTGATCGGGCCTCGTCCGGGATTGCGTAGGTGTCGGAGCGGGATTCGCCGAAACCCGCAAGGGCCTCGCGGAGGATCACCTTGAGGATCTTCGTCGCGTGCCCGATCGGCTCCGCCGGGAGAGGGCTGTCGAGGGGGAGGGGGGCCGCCCGGTAGGCCAGGATGCGGCCCAGAGCATGGGTGGCGCCGGGGGATGCAGAAACTATTTTGACACCCCCAAAGGTCCTCGGTCCATGACCTCGGGGGGAGCCGCTTTTGAAGACCTCGACCTGACGCCTGACGCCTTTCGGAAGGTCGGCTATCAAGTCGTCGACCTTATCGCCGATTACTACCGGGATATCCGCCAGGTGCGCGTCTTCCCCTCGCGCCCCTCGTCCCAGGTGGCAGCGGATTTCGACGAGGCCCTCCCGGACGAGGGGGAGGATCCCGAGGGCATCCTCGAGGCCTGGCAGGCTCGGGTCCTGCCCAACGTGACCCATCTGGGGTCCCCTCGGTACTTTGGCTTCGTGAACGGGTCCGGGACCATGATGGGGGTTCTCGCCGAAGCCCTGGCGGCCTCCGTCAACATGAACCTCGGTGCCTGGAAGCCCGCCCCCGCCGCCACCGAGATCGAGCGACGCACCATTGCCTGGCTGGCGGAGCTCATTGGCTATCCGGCAGACTGCGGGGGCCACTTCGTCAGCGGAGGCACCATGGCGAATTTCACGGCCATCCTGGCGGCGCTCCGGAACACGGCCTCGTTCGATACGACGGAAGAGGGCCTCCAGGGGACGCAGGACGGTCGGTTCCTCCTGTACATGGCGGACCACGAGGGCCATTCCTCCGTGATTCGCGTGGCGGACATGCTCAACCTGGGCCGGCGTGCCGTGCGTCTCGTGCCCGGCCGGGAGGACTTTACCCTGGACGTCCGGGCTCTCGAGACCATGATTGACGAGGACGCGGAGCGAGGAGACCATCCCTTCTGCGTCGTCGCCCAGGCCGGGTCCATCAACGTGGGCGCCATCGACCCCCTGGCGGACATCGCGGGCGCGTGCCGCGAGCGCGGCCTCTGGTTCCACGTCGATGGGGCGTGCGGGGCCGTCGGGGCTATGCTCCCGGAGAAGCGGTCCCTCTTCCGGGGGCTCGAGGAGGCCGACTCCGTCACCCTGGACCCCCACAAGTGGCTCTACATCCCCTATGAGTGCGGATGCGTCCTTGTCCGGGACGCGGAGCGGCTGCGGCGCGCCTTTTCCCTGACCGCCCCCTACCTGCGGGGGGCCCTGCCCACGGAATACACCGGCCTCGACTACCTGGAGCTCGGGCCGCAGATGTCCCGGGGCTTTCGGGCCCTGAAGGTGTGGATGAGCCTGAAGCACTTCGGTGTCCAAGGCTACCGCCGCCTCCTCTCCCAGAACGTGCGGTGTGCGGAGCACCTCGATGCCCTCGTCCGGGGGGCTCCCGACTTCGAGGCCCTCCATGCGCCGACCCTCTTCATCTACTCCTTCCGCTACGTGCCCGAGGACCTCCCGGCCGCCGCCGTCCAATCGGGCAGGGAGGCGGACCCGGTGGACCTCTACCTGGACCGCCTGAATCAGCGCATCGCGGACGAGATTCAGCTCTCGGGCCTGGCCTTCGTCATGACCACGAAGATCCACGGCCGTCGGGTCCTCCGCCTCTCCATCTGCAGCCACCGGACGACCCTGGGGGACATCGAGCAGGTCTTCGCGAAGCTGCGAGAGCTGGGGGAGCGCCTGGATCGGAAGGAGCGACGGGACCACCTCACGTAGGCCCCGCTCGCCCCCACCCTCAAACGAAATAAGGCGAACCCTCCATCGGCCTCCTGTGAGCCTGACCCTCACGAATCTCCTGGAGCTGGAGGAGAAGGTGCGGGCCAAGATATCGAAGCCGGCCTTCGCCTACATCGCGGGCGGGTCGGAGGACGAGGTCTCCCTGCGGCGCAACCGGGAGGCCTTCGGCCGATGGGCCCTCCGGCCGAGGGTCCTGGTGGATGTCGCCTCCCGGAATGCCGCCGTGGAGGTCCTGGGTCAGACGCTTTCCATGCCGATCATGGTGGCCCCCACCGCCTTCCACCGCCTCGTCCATCCGGAGGGGGAGGTGGCCACGGCGCGAGGGGCCGCCGCGGCGGGGTCCCTGATGGTGGCAAGCACCCTCTCCACCCGGTCGCTCGAGGCCATCGCCGGCGTGGGACCCGCCCCCCGTTGGTTCCAGCTCTACGTGTACAAGGACCGGGAGGTCAGCGCGTCCCTGATTCGGCGTGCCGAAGCGGCGGGGTATCACGCCCTCTGTCTCACCGTGGACACCCCGCAGGGAGGTCGGCGGGAGCAGGAGGAGCGAACCGCTTTCACGCTGCCCCCCGGCATAGGTCTCCGGAACTTCGAAGGCGAAGGGATGGATCAGCTCCCCGCGGCGGAGGAGGGCACCTCGGGACTCACCGCGTACTGGTCCAACATGCTGGATCCGTCCCTCTCCTGGGACGACTTGGACTGGGTCCGCTCCGTCGGCTCCCTGCCCCTCGTCCTGAAGGGGGTCATGACCGCGGAGGATGCGAGCCTGGCCGTGGAAGAGGGTGTCGACGGCATCATCGTCTCCAACCACGGGGGCCGCCAGCTGGACGGGACCCTGGGGACCCTCGATGCCCTCCCGGAGGTGGTCGAGGCTGTCGGGGGAAAGGCCGAGGTCTACGTCGATGGCGGAGTGCGGCGCGGTACGGACGTGCTGAAGGCCCTGGCCCTGGGCGCGCGCGCGGTGCTCCTGGGCCGGCCGGTCCTCTACGGGCTGGCGCTCGAGGGGGCCCGCGGGGTCCAAGCCGTCTTGGAGCACCTGCACAGGGAGCTGGACCGTGCCATGGCCCTCAGCGGGGTGGCGTCCCTCGCCGACATGGGGCCCTCCCTTCTTCAGGACCTCCAGCCCGCTCGCGGATAGCGTCGTGGTCCCGCCGGGGGCGCTCCTGGCCCACCTACCGCATGAGGAAGCCGCCGTCGACCGTCAACCCCGTCCCCGTCTGGAAGCTCGCGTCCTCCGAGGCCAGGTAGACGGCCTTGCGGGCCACCTCCTCCGGGGCCGCCAGCCGCTTGAGGGCGGTCTCCTCCTCCAGTTCCCGCCGTTCCTCCTGTGTCAGGCCCGCCATGGCAGGCGTGTCGATGCTCCCCAGGACCAGCGCGTTCAC
>JBHIDH010000053.1:0-7645 GCA_046759985.1 Thermoplasmata archaeon | reverse complement strand
CGCCGGACCTGGCCGCCCCCTTCCGGTACCTGCTCCTCTACTTCCTCGCCTTCCTCGGGGCGTTCCTCGCCCTCGGGGCGGTGGACGCGCTGCTCCCGGGCCTCCTCGGGGTCGGTGCCTTGCTCCTCGTCATCGGGGGCGCGATCCTCCCCGTCGCCCTCCTCTCGGTGCTGGTCGCGAAGGCCTGGCGGAGGCGGTCCCTCCCGTCTCCACCCCCCGTCACGCCCTAGGGAGCCAGGCGTCCCGGAAGGCACCGACAAAGGAATAAATAGAGCCCGTCGCTATGGAGCGAGGAAATCGGAGGGTATCCTTTGGCGGAGAAGCCCCACCTGAACCTTGTCTTCATCGGGCACGTGGACCACGGCAAGTCCACCCTGATTGGACGGCTCCTGCTGGACACCGGTCACATCGAGGAGCACGTCATCGACAAGTTCAAGAAGGAGGCCCAGGAGAAGGGGAAGCCCACCTTCGAGTTCGCGTGGGTGATGGACCACCTGAAGGAGGAGCGGGAGCGCGGGCTGACCATCGACGTGGCCCACAAGCGGTTCGAGACGGACAAGTACTACTTCACCATCATCGACGCCCCCGGCCACCGGGACTTCGTGAAGAACATGATCACGGGGACCTCCCAGGCGGACGGCGCCGTCCTCGTGGTGGCGGCCCCCGAGGGCCGGCAGGCCCAGACCAACGAGCACGTCTTCCTGGCCAAGACCCTGGGGGTGGAGCAGCTCATCGTCGGCATCAACAAGATGGATGCCACGAAGCCGCCCTACGACGAGGGCCGGTACAAGGAGGTCAGGGGCGAGGTGGAGAAGCTCCTGAAATCGGTGGGCTACGACCCGAAGAAGGTGCCATTCATCCCCATCTCCGCCTACGTGGGGGACAACGTGGTGGAGAAGTCCACCAAGATGGGGTTCTACGACGGCTCCACCCTTCTGGAGACCGTGGACACCATGACGACACCCGGGAAGCCCACGGACAAGGCCCTGCGGCTCCCCGTCCAGGATGTCTACTCCATCACCGGCATCGGGACCGTCCCCGTGGGACGGGTGGAGACCGGCGTCCTGAAACCGGATGCCAAGGTGAGCTTCCAGCCCTCGGACAAGGTGGGGGAGGTGAAGTCCATCGAGATGCACCACGAGACCATCCCCCACGCGGAGCCGGGGGACAACGTGGGCTTCAACGTCCGCGGGGTGGCGAAGGACGAGATCCGGCGAGGGGACGTCTGCGGTCCGGCGGACGCCCCGCCCACGGTGGCCCGTTCCTTCGTGGCCCGCATCGTCGTGTTGAACCACCCCAGCGTGGTCACGGTGGGCTACACCCCCGTCTTCCACGCCCACACGGCCCAGGTGGCCGCCCGGTTCGAGGAGCTGACGGAGAAGCTGGACCCCCGGACGGGAGCGGTCAAGGAGAAGAATCCCCAGTTCCTCAAGACGGGGGACGCCGCGACGGTGAAAATCGTGCCGACGCGGCCCATGGCCGTGGAGACGTTCGCCGACTTCCCGCAGCTCGGGCGGTTCGCCATCCGCGACATGGGCCAGACCGTGGCGGCGGGCCAGATCATCAAGATCGAAAAGCGGTAACCCTTTTAGCCGGCCCCCGCTTCATCGGGGAGGCCATGGTCCAGACCGCGCGCATCTCCCTCAGCGGCACAGACGCCAAGAAGGTGGACTCCGTCTGCGCCCAAATCCGCGCGATCAGCGAGCGCACCGGCGTCAACATGCGGGGTCCCATCCCGCTTCCCACCCGGCGCCTCATGGTCCCGGTGCGCAAGAGCCCGGACGGGGAGGGGTCGGAGACCTGGGACCGGTGGGAGATGCGGGTCCACAAGCGGCTCATCGACCTGGACGCCGACGAGCGGGCGCTGCGGCAGCTCATGCGCATTCAGGTCCCTGACGGGGTCAACATCGAGATCGTGTTGCGGGGTTAGTCCGGCGCGTCCCGGACGCCACCGAACAGCTCATCCAAGACCTTTTCTTCGGCCATGCGCAGTTGCTTGCTTACGGCCGCCTTGGACACTCCGGCGATCTCGGCTAGGTGAGACAGATCGGTCCGCGCGGGTGACTCGTAGTAGCCGAGCCCGTGCGCAAGCTGGAGGAGATGCCTCTGCCGTTGCGTCAGGTTCCCCAGCGGCTGCAGGTCGGTCCCCACGACCTGCCGTGATTTCTCGACGCTGTAGTCCATCCCAAGCCTATCCAGGATTCCTCTCAGACTGCGCAGCTGCGTGTCGGTGGTGTGGAAAGAGACGCGAGTCCGCTCCGCTTGGAAGGTGAAGGGCTGCGCTGGGAGGATGTCGGAGCCGAGCAGACCGAAGACTTCACCCATGCCCTTGGTCATCGAGACACGCAGGAGGACCGTGTACCCCGTTCCCTCGTCGTTCACCTCCAGGAGCTCGAAGTGCCGTAGCCCGTACCTCTTCTGCAACTCCGCGGCCCGGCTCCGCACCTCCTCCGCGGACGGCCCGGAATCTCGCCGGGTAATCCGGGCCAACAGGGTGATGTCTTCCCCCGCAAGGCGAAAAGCCTGGAGAACCTCCAACGACTCGTTGTGCTCGAAGAACCGGCCGGGGAAGAGTCCCAGCTCGACGAGACCGGCGGTTGGAATCGAGAGCGTCACGAGCCGCATCGAATCCCTGGTTGACTGTTAAACCTCCATTCCCATATATGAGTCGCCCCGCTGAACGCCTTGGTGCCCATGCCAGAAGAAGACGTTTCCGTCATCACCTGTGACCTGAATGGCCTTGTGGAAGGGTACGGAGCGGGGGCCGAGGACATCTTCGGTTGGAGGGCCGAGGAACTCATCGGAAAGGAGTCCGTCGCCATATTCCATCAGCCCGCGGCCGTCGAGACCCTGGTTCCCCGCCTCCTGAAGACCGCGGTGGAGGAGGGCGAGTTCGAGGAAGAGGTGACTCTCGTCCGGAAGGACGGTTCGGAGTTTCCCGCCGTGCTCACCGTTCGGCCCGTGTATCGGGAGGGGGAGCACGTGGGCTATATGGGGTACACGAAGCCCCTCTGAGGTGGCCCAGTGGCCGCGGAGGCGGCGGACGCGACCGAAGTGACCGAGGGGCAGCTCTGGCTCCGGGCCCTTCGGGCACCGTTTCTCGTAGCCTCTGTCCTGCCCTTCCTGGTGGGGATCCTGGCGGCCTATCAGATCGCGAACGCCTTCGATCCCCTGCTCTTCGCCTTGTCCCTGGTGGGCGTCGTCCTGTTCCACCTGGCCACGAACATGCTCAACGACAACTTCGACTACCGCAGCGGCAACGACCTGGCCGTGAGGCATCAGAACCCCTTCGCGGGCGGCGGGCGGGTTCTCATAACCGGGCGGGTCGACGTGCGCGTGCACCTAGCCGTGGCTCTCGGTTTCTTCGTGACGGCCAGTGCCGTCGGGCTCCTCATCTTCCTCCTCCTCGGCGGCTTCGCGACGCCCTCCGGCCGTCTGCTCTTTATCATGGGGACGGTGGGGGCGGCCACCGTGTACTCCTACGTGGGTCCCCCCATCAGGCTCGCCAACAGGGGGGTGGGGGAGGTCTTCGTGGGCCTGGCCTTCGGACCCCTCATCGTCGTCGGGGCGTACCTGGTGCAGACGGGGACGGTGTCCCCGGGGGTGGTTCTCCTGTCGCTCTCCATGGGCCTCCTCGTGACGGCCATCCTGTGGATCAACGAGTTCCCCGATGTGAGCGCGGACGTCTCCGTGGGAAAGAAGACGCTGATGGCGCGCCTGGGGCCGGAGCGCTCGATTAACGTCTACCTGGGGCTCGTTGCGGCGGCTTTCTTCATGCCCGTACTCGCCTCTCTCCTCAGGCTGGTTCCGCCGACAACCGTCCTGACCCTCCTGGCGCTGCCTTTGGCCGTGCGGGCCGCGCGAGGGTTGCGGGCAAACTATCTGGATCCCCATGCCCTGATCCCGGCGAATGCAGGAACCATTGGTTTGACCGTGGTGTTTGCGATCCTGCTCCTGGGGGGGCTGGGTCTAGGCATCTGGATCAACATCTGAGCCTCGCTAACGGCACTCCTCCCATCCGCTTAGATGCCGAACAGGGTCGCGGTGAAGCACGTGGCGAGGTGGCGGGGCTTGGGGGGGAGGTGGACTTCGACTCTCCGGGGGGCGTGCGCGATCGGCAGCCCGCCTACGACTCGCTCCTGACCAGCCGAAACCCTATCTCAGGGCCCATCTCAAGACCGTAGCCGAGGGTGATGAGCATCAAGGCCATCGGCTCCAAGTAGCGGGCGGATTTCAGAGGCCCAGAATCCACTGGTTCGAATCCCATCCCGCGCCCCAGGTTCATCACGGTCTCCTTTGCCTCGTTGTCGTCCCCCGCTACAAAGAGCGTCAGCGACTGCTCGCCCACGTGGCCCGTGGTCTGATTCTGGGCAAACACGGTGTTGAAAGCCTTTACCACTCGAGCCCCCGGCACCTGCTTCGCCAGCTCTTCCGCACCGGAAGTGGTGAAGCCCACCGCTAGCTCGAAATCAGGCGTTAGCGCGTTCGTTGGGTCGACGAGGATCTTTCCGTCCAGCGAGTCCGCCCCAATGGCTTCCACGGTCTCCCTGACGGCGACGTAAGGAACCGCGAGGACCGCGACCTCGCCCCATGCGGTTGCCTCCTTCTGCGTAACTACGCTGGTTCCCGGGGGCCCCTCCGCTCTTGAAGGGTCCCTGGACCCGAACTGCACCTGATGTTTGGATCTGACGAAGCCCTCGGCGAGGGCCTTTCCGACGGCGCCACTGCCCAGAATGGCGATTTTCACCCGACGACCTCCACGGATCGGCAGCCCTCAGAGGACGGGTCCTCAGATAAATCTGCGGGGAGCTGGCCTGGGAAGGAGTTGCGGGGGAAGAAAGGCCTCCCGAATGGACCGAGCGGTGTCCGGCAGGGAATCCTCGGTCAAAGGATTCAGAGCGGCACGAACCAGCCATGAATCGGCCTCCCCCGGAGACGCTATCGTCCGCACGGGGCCTTCGCCATGAAGGCACGAAGCCCCTTACCCCTCGCCCTTTCGCTTCCCTCGACTCCTAAGGATCAGCAAGGCTGCGACGGCCGCCACGGCCGCGACCCCTGCACCGATCCCCACCGCGATGACCAAAGGCGAGATCGGTTGATCCGGCGTAGGCGTGACGACGGTCACGGCGATGCTAGTTGTCGCGGCGTTGCCCGACGTGTCCGTCGCCCGGGCGAAGATCGTATTCCCCCCCTCGGCGAGGGTCAGGGCGGCGGACCAGGACGTCGTCCCCGTGGCCAGAACCCAGTTCGTTCCGTCAGCGCTAACCTCCACCTTGTCGACGGCGACGTCGTCCGCAGCCGTCCCTGTGACCATCACGGACGCTGACGTCAGGGTCGCGTTATCGCTGGGCGACACAACTGCAATGGTGGGATTCGTCGTGTCCAGCGGTGCAACCTCAACCTGTCTTGTCGTGCTGGCCATCAACGTGCCCGTGTCCCTCACCTTCATGCGGATCGTGTAGGTGCCCGAAGAGGCGTACTGATGCTCCGCCGTCTTCTGACCCGTCCAGATCGTGTCCCATATCCCATCGTCCTCCCAGTCCCATTGGACTTCGAGAGCGGTGGCGGGATCCTCCGCGTCAGATGATGCGGAGGCGTCGACGGCGAAGGTTGTCGTTACATCGCCCGAGGGAGGGGTCGCCGTGAAGGATGCAGTCGGCGCCGTGGTCCCGGGGGTCGGTGGCCGTACCTCCTCCTCCGGAATCATGTCAACCTGTTGAATCTGGCCGGCTGCGCTGATGTTCCAGATTTCGTAGTCGCTTCCCACATTGCCCACCAGATCGAAGTTGACGCGGCCCGAGGCCCCCTCGTAGTCGATGTTCCCGCCAGCCTCCAGTAGGCCAACGGCCCTCGCGAACTCTTGGGGACCTGGACCCACGACGGTGCCGGGCGGGTTCGCTACCGCGATAAGACTGTCACGGATGCTCAAGGAATCCACAGCTTCGCGGGCGATTGCCGCCAGTGCCGCGAGATAGAGGGCATCGTACGTGTGAGCCGTGAAGAGATGCGGTTCCCTGCCATATTCAGCCAGGAACCGGGTCCGGAAGGTTCCGTAATTGGGCCCATTGCGGATCGGCGAAGTTCCCTCCATACCTTCCACGCCAATGCCCTGGGTGATGAGGTCATCCACGAAGCCCTGGAACTTCGTCGCTTCCGTCCAGAGCCAGGACGGACCACGCCAGGCGGGGTTCGCCCACCATTGCTGCATGATGAGCTCCCCTTCGCCCGGGAAGGCGACCCACCAGACGGCCTCGGGGTTGCTGGCGAAAACGGTCGTGAGCTCCGTATTGAATGAGGTGGCCAAGGGGTCGTAGTCAACCCTCACGGTAATGGTTCCCCCCAAGCCCTCGAAGGTGTCTTGGAAGGTATCGGCGAGACCGGACCCGTACGTATCATCTCGGGCTAGGATGGACACGTTCCTCCAGCCCTGGTCGTTGTATGCATAGAGGGCTGCGACCCTTCCCTGGAGGGCGTCCGTGGGCACTGTTCTCCAGAACCACCCGGGCTCCGCAGGTTCAACGGTGTCGAAGAGAGGCGAGGTTGAGGCAGGAGAAATCTGAACGACCTCATTTGGCAGGGTAACGTCGGTCACTGCCAGCGATACTCCCGAAGACGCGGCCCCAATAATGGCAGGCACACCCTCCGCGAAGACGAGTTCCGCGGCAGCGTTGCGTGCGGCAGTCGGGTCGGTCTGACTATCTCTGTGCAGAAGCTCCACGGAACCACCCAGTACCCCAGTGGCATTGACCTCACCCGCGGCGAGGTCCGCCGCGTCCCTCATGGGGGGGCCGAAAAAGCCAAGAGCGCCCGTCAGAGGAAGGATGGTCCCCACTCGAAGGGCTGCAGTCAGTGGGACGTTCGCCGTCATCGTCCCGTGCATCCCTCCCCCCGCGTGGCCCGGGACCATGCACACGAAGGTGTAGGTGCCCGCCGTCATGGGTGCCGTGAAGGCGATGGATCGCTGCTCGCCCTTCGCGAGGCTGAGGTCCACGATTTTGGTGTTGGCGTCGTAATAGTTCTGGAGGGCATTGATGTCACTCACCGGGATGTTGGCGTCGACCTGAGCAAAGAGGGTGAACGTGTGGGTCAGGGCCCCCGCATTGATGAGCGTCAGGCCTACCGACTCCCCGGGGGCCACGGAAAAGGACCCCGGCTCGAACGCCAGGTCGCGCATTGTGATCGTGAGGGTTCCCGGGGTCCCTGCGACGGGGGCGGGGAAAACGGCGACCGCGAGAGCCACCATCAGCACGACGGACAGAGCGGCCTTGGTTGCCCTTCTGCCTCCAGCCGTCATTGCCTTCCCACCACGGAAAGGTCTTGGAGGCCATGGCAGCGCTCCTCGGGCTCCAAAAGAGCAGCGGTCGCGCTCTGACGCCTGGACGCGTTCGCCCCACCACCGCTCCCGGAAAGAGCCAGAAGGTTTGTCAACGCCAGAACGGCCACCACGGTGCTTCGCAACGCCTTCCCCCTGTGACATCAACAAGCATGTCAGCGTAAAGCATTTCCGTCTCTCCGGGATGGAATGAAGCTCATGAAATCGCGCTCATCTCGCCCCCTAGCCATCATCACGGATACATCGAGGGTCAACGCAACGTGGCGGTGTCATCAGACACTCGCATACCGAATCGTAGGATGGACCGAGCGG
>JBHIDH010000052.1:0-7755 GCA_046759985.1 Thermoplasmata archaeon | reverse complement strand
AACACTATCCCTGCAACTCCTCACTCTAGCCAGCAGTTCTCACGTCGCTGACGTCATTGGAGGATTCGGGATCTCTACTGCCGACTGGAGAATGAGGAGGCTCTATCTAGCTATCGGAACATAACCAGAATCGGAGACCGTGATTGAATCGTAAGGAGATCGTGAAGGCTGGCTACAACGCAATAGCCAGGAAGTACACGGCCCTCCGATCTGAAGATACGGAGGATATCCGACTGCTTGAGGAGCTGGTGGAGCGACTACCTCGGGGTGCGAAGGTCCTCGACGCTGGGTGTGGTTCCGGCGTACCGGTAACTCGTTACCTCGAGCAGTTCTTCGATGTCACGGGCGTTGACTTCGCCGAGGAGCAGATCCGACGAGCTCGTCGGCTCGTTCCAGAGGCCACGTTCCTCTGCGGAGATGTCACAGACCTGGCCTTTGCAGACGAGACGTTCGACGCCATATGCTCCTACTACGCCATAATCCATATTCCACGCGGCGAACATCGGGGGCTGCTGCAGAACTTCTACAGGATGCTGAGGCCCCAGGGACTGGCCCTGCTATTGATGGGGACCACCGACAGTCCTGAAGATATCGCGGACTATCACGGTGTGCAAATGTTCTGGAGCCATTACGACGCTGAGACCAACCGAAGGATGCTGGAGGAGTGTGGTTTCGCAGTCCTGTGGGTCACGTTGGTGGAAGATCCCGTTGACCCGGGGGGAGAAAAAGGCCTCTTCGTCCTCGGGCAGAGGAGGTAGACCGGGGCAGCACTCGCCCCAAGCTCGGCTACGACCCGATCCAGGTCCTCACGGTGTCGTCCATCACCATGCTCACGCGGAACGACACCCACATCGTCCTCCCGAAGCAGCATGTCGGCGTCGAGGACGCGGTCAGGGACTTCGAAAGTTTGGGCCTCGACCTCGTCACGGCGCCCACGGGATCACACACCGTCGGTTCCCGGAGTCTGTTCTTCTTCAACACGCAGAATGCGGACGCGTCCGACGTCCTCGCCCTGAGGGACATGGCGGAGAATGGCACGGGCGCCGACATTCTGGCGATCTCCTCCGAATCCCAGAGGGAGTACCGGGACCTGATGCAGGGTCACAACTGGTCGGGCATCTGGAGTGCCATCGTGGACGACGGCAACGAGTCGGTGGGATACCAGGGGAACTTCTCCGAGAGTGCCGTCGAGTTCCACGGAGGTCTCCATCAGATCCGCCACTTTGGCGGTCAACGCGGGTCCACCGTCTACAACAGCACCACGCACTCCTTCTACTACGACCCGGGGGACGTCCTCACGGCGACCGCCAATGCCACCGCCCTTCCAGGCGCCGCGCCCTCGGCGGGCTTCCTCCACCAACGCCTTCCGCCCCCGCCGGAGCGATGGGTTCTGCGCAACCTCTCCTCGCCCCAGGCGCCGGCCTTCGAGTCCTCTCAAACCACGTACGTGGACACGGGCGAGTTCGTCGATAACCTCAGGGAAGACGTCTTCATCGACGGCCAACAGAACACGTACAAGAAGATCCTCAAGAAGGCCATCAGGAAGGGGGACATCGCCCCTCAGGGCTTCTCCAAGTTCCGGATTCAAGGGATGACCAAGGCCCTCGGGATCGCGGGCGTTGTGATCATCTGGGACACGTGGGGGGACGCCGTCGTCGCGTATCGGCAGGGGGAATTCGTCTACATGGCCCTCCTCATCCTGGATGGTCTCGTGGACGTGGCGGAGATCACCTACACCATCGTCCGCATGACGAAGCTGTCCCCTCTCTCCAAGGCCCTGGGCATCGCCACGTTTGCAGTCGGCCTCCTCTTCGGCGCCTACCTCATCGCGAAAGCGTTCGAGGCGGACACCGCGCTGGAGACGGAGTTCTTTCTCATCCAAGGCTTCATTGTCATCGGCGAGTCGGCCGTCCTGCTCATCCCCTTCGGGGTGCTCGTCCAGCTCGTCACTCTCGGGGTAACGTGGATCCTGGCCAAGCTCGGCATCCTTCCCGGGCCCATGGGCATAGTGGAACTCTTCGCGACGCTGTACTACTGGTCCAACGGCTGCACCACGCCCGGCGAGCGGATCGAGAGGCTGGAGGAGATCCAAGGACACCTGGATGAGATCTCACCTTGGCTGGAGGAGACCCTTAACGCGCACGCCGAACGGGGGGAACTCGCTTTCTTCGTTGGAGGACTGAGCCTCGTGAGTGAGGCGAGGGAGCTAGCCGACGGGAAGTGCTAGCCCTGAACGGAGGCCGTTGCGTCTGGGATTCTCAAGGCAGGAAGCACCTAGTCCTCTCGTCGACGCAGACGGTCGGGTAGGCCACGGAGGAAGCCGGACAAGCGGCGCACCTGCCCCATCTTCCACAGGACCGCGCCGGCCACGCCGATTCCCCCCGCCGCTCCGGCAATCCCCAGCCAGAGGGGGTTGAAGGGAGCCGAGAGAGCCACCCCCTGGGTAGGCGTCCCGGGCGTGGCCTCCGCGACCGTACGGAAGGAGAGTTCGTAGGGGGCCTGGAGGGGGTTCCCGGCTCGGTCCGTGGCGGAAGAGCCTACCATCAAGAGGTAGGCCAGATCGACCTCGAAGGAAGAGACGTTGAGCAGGAAGGTCGTGCCCGGCGCCAGAGCGGCCAGCTGCCATGCGGCCTCCCCTCCCGCGAAGCTGATCGAATCGAGGACGGAGGCTTCGTCCATCTCCTCGCTGAACCGCACCTCGAAGGTCAGACGCGTCGTGGGGACCGCGTCCAGGTCATCCCACAGGCTGAAGGTCGCGTCTCCCGGCCCGTCAAAGAGGATCCTCGTGGCCTCGACGCTCGGTTCCTTGTCGTTGTCGACGATGAGGCTGAAGTTCATCGGCGGGGAGGTTCCGCCCTCCTTGTCCGTGGCGACGACGCTCACCTCTCTCCGGCCATCCGGGACCTTCTCGGTATTCCAGGCCTTCTCCCAGGTGGCGTCCGAATCGGCCTTCCGGAGTTTCACTCGGAGGGCGGGGGTGCCGCCATCGATGAGGATCTGGACGGAGGCGAGGTCGCCATCCGGGTCTTGGGCCGTTCCTTGGAGGAGCACGGAGCCTTCGACGACGGCCTCGGGCAGGGGACTCGAGACGGTAACGCTCAGGCCCTCGGCTTGGACAGGAATCGCAGACAAGGCCAGGACGAGGGGGACCAACGCCCCGAGGGCCAGGACGGCCGTACGTCGGGCCGAGGATCTACCGTTCTTCGCACTGTACTCATCTGCAAAAGGCCGCAAGGGCTTGTGCGGGTTCATGGTCCCTTTCCTCCACACTCCCATCCAGGAGAGGGGAGCCGCGGATGCCTATCTCCCCTATTTAAACGTTCCGCAGGCACCGTGGGGTCCTGGGGCTCGGCGGTCGGCCCACCCACAAGAAGGCAGGGCCCGAACGACCGTGGAGTGGGGCTAGCTGACCCGCGTGATGATGACCTGGACGACCGGGTCCATCCAACCATGCGCGCCGGGGACCAGATCCATGCCGCCCACGATCCCTGGGTGGACCACGATGACGCCGCCTTCGGCAAGGGCGGGATTGGTCATGCCCGTCCCCGCATCGGGCGACGTGATGCCGATGAGACCCTGGCAGGGAGGAACGATGTCCGCGAAGTCCTCGGTGTTGACCTCGGTGCCTGCGTCGTAGCCCATTGTGAAGGCGACGATCACTTCTCCCACCTTCTTGGGAAGGCGGAGGGTGTCGAGGCCGGTGAAGCCGTCATTGGTGCAGATCAGCATCGTGGCGAAGGACAGATAATTGGCGCCCTTCGCCGAGGTGATGTGGAGGGTCACGGTATCCCCGAACATTCCCGAACCCGGCGTGCCTGCGGGCACGAGGGGCGCCATGCCCGTGGTCACGTCGAAGACGTGTTTGTCCGAGGCCAGGGCGGCCAGCAGGGGTCCGTTGTCTCCGTTCTCGGCGATCTGCTGAATGCCAAAACTCGCACTGCTTCCGACGTCAAAGATTCCCGTGGCCTTCTTGTGCGTGACAACGACTGGCGGCGTCAGGGGCTGGCCCGACGTGAGGTTGATGATTGTCACCTCGTATTGGGCCGCCGGGGGTTTCGCAACTGCTAAGCCCACGCTCGCGCTCGTGACGAGTAGAAAGACGAGCGTCGCTGCGAGTACCAAGCGGGTAAGTGCCGTTCGCATGAGACGCGGGCAGTCCTGAGGGCTACTAGCGCCTATGCCAAATTCCCGCCCCATTCATGCCCAAGTCGAGGGGCCGAGTCGAGTCGCGGAGGAATGAGCTCGGGTCTTGCCTAAGCGACCTGACGCTCCATGGGCACGAGCGGGAATGTGAGGAGCCCGCCTCGCCCATCCCGTCGTCCGCGAAGGAAACGGCCATGGTTGGCTCGGACGTCCCCATCGAACGCCAGTGTTCTCGATTCACCGACCCTTGGCGCCCGGACCGGATGAACATGATTGCCGCGTTCCAAGGGGCGTAGACCTCGATAGCTCTAGAGGTCCCGTCGATAGAAGACGACGAAGGACAGGGCCACCAAGGCGAATACGGTGGCGATGTGAAGGGTCGCGATGAGCGCCAGGTCGGTGGTCGCGGTCCCCTCGATGATGGCGGCAAGGTTGTTGGCGGGGTAGGTGGGCGAGTATTCCCCGAGGCCCACGAAGGAGAGAAGCAGCGGGTAGCCAAACCAGACGGCCAAGGTGGAGACGAACGAGACCATGGTCCTCGGGACCAGGACGCTCATGAAGACCCCCAGGGCGGCAAGCCACGCGAGGGAGAGGGCGACCAGCAACAGCCCCGTCGTGAGGTCCACGCTGCTGCCTTCCCATGCGAAGGCCCGTACGGCGACGGTGATCCACACGGCGCTGACGGCCCCGAAGACGAGGAGGGTGACGCCCACCCGCGAGAGGATCTTCGAGGCGATGTACTCGTAGCGCTTGACCGCCTTGCTCAGAATGGAATCGGCCACACCCCCCAGCTCGGCGGAGACACTGGCCGCGGACAGGGCGATCACGAACAGGCTCCAGAAGAGGACGAACGAGACGGAGAGGCCCTGCGCCAGAGACTCCAGGCCCCCCGCGGGGGAACCGTCCGTGTTCATGAAGATGACAAAGCCCACCAACATCGCCGCCGCGATCCACCCCATCAGCAGCCGGCTTCTCAGCAGGGTGCGAATCTCGAGGTTCAGCAGCGGAAAGAGGGCTCGCTCTCGGAGGAATTCCATCCACGTCCCCGTCCTAGAGTGCTCGGAGAATCCCACGGGATTCCTCCTCCTCCACCAGCTCGAGGAAGGCCTCCTCGAGGGTGGCCGTCTCGCTGCTGACGGAGACGACGGCCGCCTGGGTCTCCGCGGCGAGCTTGATTACCTGCAAGAGGGCCTGAGTGTAATCCGACCCCTCCACAAAGGAGAGCGTGACCTCGGGGCCGTTGACCTTCACATCCACGACGGCGGAGAGGCCCCTCACGCCCTGAAGGAAGGGGGCGACCTCTCCCTCGAGCTCGAGTCGGAGGGAGTTCCGCCTGATGGCCTCCTTGAGATCCCGCGTGGTTCCCTCGTAGATCAGCTTCCCTTGGTTGATGACCCCGACATGGGAGCAGACCCGCTCAACGTCGCCGAGGATGTGGGACGCGAGAAACACCGTCTTCTCCTTCGCCAACTCCCCGATGAGGGCCAGGGTGGTGGCTCGGCCTCCGGGGTCCAGGCCGGACGTCGGTTCGTCGTAGATGAGGAGTTCGGGATCGTTGACGAGGGAGGAGGCGATGCCGAGACGCGTCGTCATCCCCGTGGAGAAGGCCTTGATGGAGGTGGCAATGCCCGAGAGGAGATCAACGGCGCGGAGGAGCTCCGAGACCCTGGGATACCGAACCTCCCGTGTCATCCCGAAGAGCCTCGCGGAGTAGTCGAGATACTGGATTGGCTTCATGTGAGGGGGAAACTGGGGATTCGTGGGGAGGTAGCCGATCCGGGCGCGAAGTCCAGAGCTGTCGGGTCCCATCTCCTCGCCGAAGATCCGCACGTTTCCCGCGGTGGGGAGGACGAGACCCAGGAGCATCTTGATGGTGGTGGTCTTTCCCGCCCCGTTGGGACCCAGGAATCCGTAGCAGGAGCCCTCAGGGACGGAGAGGGAGAGGTTGCTGACAGCCGGATTCTGATGGCCGAAGATCTTCGTGAGCCGCTCCGTTTCCATCGCCGTGGCCATGGGTTCCCCCGCCTATGAGAGACCGTAAGCCCCGTGACGGGGCCCTGCCAGGCGTCTCGAGATCTCCGAAGCGTGTCCCGGGGCCGACCTCGCGCGTCTTGTCGTAGGTCCTGGATGGAGGCCCTCTTGATAAGGTCTCCACCCCCTCGAGTAGGTCTTAGGCCATGATTTGGCGTCAAGGGACCGTCATCCCTCCGGACGCCACTCGCGTGGCGCGAGGATGCTTCACTCCTGCAGAAGGGTCTTGACGAAGTCGACGGCGAGATTCACCCACGTTTCGAGATCTCCGTCCGACTGAACTCCGTCCGGTCCCACGTACACAAAGCCCCGGAGTGATCGACCCGTGAAGTCCATCTCGCGCGCATGGGGTGCGGCCAAGGCCTCTTCGTACCCATCGGGGCCGACGCGAACGACGAGGTCGTCCTTGAGCACGCCGACACACATCTTGTCTCCCAGCATGAACGTGATCCCGCCGAACATCCTCTTCTCGGTCACCTCCTCTCCGGTAAGGGCCCCGCGCACGCGCTGCGCCAGCCTCTCATCGTATGCCATGTTCTCCCCACCCGCTCCTCGTCATAGTCAAATCCGCTCGCGTGACGGCACCCCTGGCGGCCAACTGGAAGCGGCCTACGCTCCCTCCTCCTCCTCTTGCACAATCTGGTGCGCCAGGAGACAGACCTCCTCCATGTCCTCGATCATGCGGAGGAGGAGGGCTTGGTCCGCCTGCTCGGCCTCGTTCTCCGGCTCATGCTCGAGGACCCGCGCCCGGTAGTCCTCCACCTGGGACGTGCACCGACGCAGGAAATCGTCCGCGTTGTTCACGCCTCGGAATCGCTCCTGGTCCTGGAAGATGACCTCCCCGCTCCCCTCGCTGAGGATCAGGGACAGGGGACCGGCGAGCCACTCCCGCAAGGGTTCCGCCTCCGCCGTGATCCTCCGATACCGATCCGTGCGCACCTCGGGTTCCTCTCCGAAGGCAGCCTCATACAACTCGCGGAACCGTTCGAAGTCGGCCACGGAATCCTCTGGTCCCGAAGGGCTCTCACTACCTAAGGGTGCCCCCTCTTGCCGAGGGCCACGAGGGCCGGACGCGCCTTCCTGGGACTCCCTCGGCCCATCCCCCCCACGTGATTCCGGTTTTGGATTCTGGACAACGCAGGCTTATATATCATCGTGCGGTGGACTACACCAGACAAGCAGGAGTTTTCGGAAGGCCTCCCTGGCTCTTCGACCAAAGGCCCCCTACTGCGAAAAGGCCTGGTTTGTCAGAAGAGCGTGAAACCATGGAAGAGAAAACCTTCGTGAAGATAGATGAGTTGACTCCCGCCTCGAAGCAGGCGGATGTCGTCGTTAAGGTCCTGAGCCTTGGCGAGCGGAAGACCATTGACTCGAAGTTCGGCGGGTCACGCGACCTGGTGGAGGCCGTGGTCGGTGACGAGACCGGAACGGTCATCCTGACGCTATGGGGAGACCAGATCGACGGCGTGGTCCAAGACGAAGTCTTGGACATCGACAACGGCTACGTGAGCCTCGTGCGGGGCCATATGCGCCTCAACGTCGGGAAGTACGGTTCCTTCAAGAAGTCGGACAAGGAGATTC
>JBHIDH010000051.1:0-8153 GCA_046759985.1 Thermoplasmata archaeon | reverse complement strand
TCAACGCCCGCTTCCTCGTGCCGGGCGTCGGCTTCGGGGGCTCCTGCTTTCCGAAGGACGTGCGGGCCCTGGTCCGCGCCAGCCAGGACCTGAACCATGATCCCGCCCTCCTGAAGGCCGTCCTCCTCCAGAACGAGAGGCAGTACCTCCGAGCCATCGAGCTGCTCGAGGCGGAGCTTGGGGACCTGAAGGGCAGGCGCATCGCCCTCTTGGGCCTCGCCTTCAAGGGCGGGACAGACGACGTGCGTGAGAGCCGCGCTGTGCCCATTGCCGAGGAGTTACTTCAGAAGAAGGCCACCGTCGTGGGCTACGACCCGATGGCGAACAAAGAATTCCGCTCTCTTTTTCCTGAGATTCACCTGACGAACAGCCTCAGGGAGGCCTTGCGGGACGCCGAAGGCTGTATCCTCCAAGCGGACTGGCCGGAATTCACCCGGCTGGGTGCCGAGGACTTCCGCGAAACCATGCGCACGCCCGTCGTCGTGGATGGTCGGCGGATCCTTGACCCCGCCGCGATGAAAGGCCTTCGTTTTCGCCGCATAGGAGAACCGTAGGATTCTCCCATCTCTCATAGCTGCATTGCCATCTGACTCACTTCCTTTTGGACGTCGTCCTTCAGATGGAAGGCGATTGAGGGAAAGGGGCCATCCTCGAGTTCGGGTTAGGGTGGCTCTCCCTGCGGAGCTTTTTGCGGGGCCGCCTCCGGCGAGCCCCCCGCCGCAACGCTAAGATAGCCGATGCAATAGGGCACCTGGGAGGTACAATGACGAAGCGGGCGCTCGTCACCGGCATCACGGGCCAGGACGGCTCCTACCTGGCGGAGCTCCTCCTCGAGAAGGGCTACAGCGTCTACGGGCTGATCCGCCGGCTCAGCATCCCAAACCTCGGGAACATCGAGCCCATCGCCGACGACCTCGTCCTCCTGGATGGAGACCTCATGGACCAGACATCCCTCAACGCGGCCGTGAAGGAAGCGGAGCCGGAGGAGGTGTACAACCTCGCCGCCCAGTCCTTTGTGGGAACCTCCTTCGTCCAGCCCGTGTTGACGGGGGAGATCACGGGCCTGGGGGTCGTGCGTCTCTTGGAGGCCGTCCGGGCCCACGCCCCCGATGCCCGCGTCTACCAGGCCTCCTCCAGTGAGATGTGGGGGAAGGTAACCACGGAGCCCCAGGACGAGACGACGCCCTTCCACCCCCGCAGCCCCTACGGGGTCGCGAAGGTCTACGCCTACTGGGCCTGCGTGAACTACCGGGAGGCCCACGGCCTGTTCGTGTCCAACGGCATCATGGCAAATCACGAAAGCGCAAGGAGGGGGGTCGAGTTCGTAACCCGCAAGATCAGCGATGGGGTCGCGCGCATTCACCTCGGTCTGGCGGACCACATTGCCCTCGGGGAACTGGACGCCAAGCGGGACTGGGGGTACGCACCCGAGTACGTCGACCTCATGTGGCGCATTCTGCAGCACGACGAGCCGGACGACTTCGTGGGGGCGACGGGCGAGGCCCACTCGGTGCGCGAATTCGTGACGGAGGCCTTCCGGGTCGTGGGCATCGAGAATTGGAAACCCCACGTCAAGGTGGAGAAGCGCCATTTCCGTCCGGCGGAGGTCTACAACCTGCGGGGGGACCCCTCCAAGGCGAAGAGACTCCTCGGCTGGGAGCCGAAGGTCCTGTTCCCGGACCTTGTCAAGATTATGGTGGAGGCCGACATCGAGCGGCTCGAGGGGCTCAAGGCCTCGTAGCGGCGACACCGCCCCCAGACTGATTTCTCACGCTCCTGGCCATAAAGCGCTAAATTCTAGTTCGCCCTCACGGTGGGCAACGTCGCCCTCGCCTCTAGGCGGTTGATACCACGGCTTCCTTACGCAAGAAACTCCGGGACCGACCCATCCTGCTTGAGGTCATCCCGCCCCATCTTCGGGCGACGGAGAAGTCCGTTCGGCTCTTGCTGGAGAAGTACGTCCAGGAGACGCTACGCCAATGCCCAGTGGACGCCATCAACCTCCCCGAGATCGCGGACGAGAACTTCCGGGGCGAGCCGTTCTACCGGAACCTGGACCCCCGGGAGTTCGCCATGGTTCTCCGAAAGCAGCTGGGCCCCCAGGAGATCATCGCCAACAAGATCGTGGTCCACCTAGAGGGGGGGCCGGAGGCCCTCGCCCGCTGGACGCGGGCCACGCAGAAGGAGTACGGCATCGCCAACATCGTCGCCGTGGGCGGGAGCTCGAGCCGCTACCGCTATCCGGGCCCCACGGTGCTGGAGGCCAACGCGCTGATGCGGGAACACGGCCTCCTCTGCGGCAACATCATGATTCCCGAGCGGCGGGAGGAGGCGCGGCGGATGCTGCAGAAGACCGAGCGCGGGGCGGACTTCTTCACGACCCAGGTGATCTTCGCCCCCGACAACCTCCTCAAGGTCCTGGCCGCGTACGACGAACGGTGTCGGGAACGGGGCGTCACGCCCGCCACCGTCTTCGTCAGCTTTGCTCCCGTGTCCGATGGCGACGACCTGGACTTCCTCCGGTGGCTCGGGGTGGACATCGGGCCCGAGACGACCCGCAGGTTGACCTCCCAGGGCACGGGCGGGATCGCCGCGTCGTCCGTGGACCTGGCGGTGGCGAACTGGGAACACATCCTCGCCCAGAACGGCGCGTTTCGGCGGGTTTCCCTGGGCCTGAACGTCGAGTACATCAACCGGCACAACTTCCGCCACGCGCCCGAGATGGGGGCCCGGCTCATGGAAGTCGGCTAGGTCGCGGATGGGTGGCGAACCGTGGTCGAGGCGTATCTCAACGGCATCTTCCCTCGCTCGAAGGCCCTCATCGGCGCCACGCGGGGCCTGGATCGGGGCCGGGTTCCCGAGGCGGAGGTGCGCGCGACCCTCGAGGGGGACGTGCGGGACCTGGTCGCGTGGCAGGTGGAGGCCGGCTTCGGCCATGTCAGCGACGGCCTCCTCAACTGGCCCGACCTCTTCCGGCCCTTCGCGGGGGCGTGGAAGGGCGTGGAGCTCGGAGGCCTGACGCGCTGGTTCGACAACAACACCTTCTACCGCGCGCCGGTGATCACCGCCCCTCTGCAGCCTCGCCCGGTGGCGAAGGAGTTCTTTCAGGTCGGGCTCCTCCCCGACGGGCACCCCTGGCAGGCCGTGCTGCCCGGGCCCTACACCTTCCTGACCCGGGCCGAGAATCACGCGTATGCCTCGTCGGGGGAGGCCCTCCACGCCCTGGCGGACGCCCTGAAGGCCACCGCGGAGGACCTGCGGGAAGGGGGCTTCCGCCTCCTCCACTTCCAGGAGCCCGCCCTGGCCGTCGACCCGCCCGATGCGGACGGACTGGCCGAGGTGCGGGCGGCGTACGAGGTCCTCCGGACCTCGGGCATGCAGACGGCGCTCCACCTGTTCTTCGGCAGCGCCCAGCCCCTGTTGCCTGACCTGTTGGACTTCCCCGTGGACCTCCTGGGGGTGGACCTATACCAGGAGGAGCTGGACGAGCTGAAGGAGCTGGACTTCACGAAGGCGTTGGTCTGCGGCTGCGTGGACGCCCGCAACTCCCACCTGGAGGAGCCGGGGGAGGTCGCCGCGCTCGTGGCCTGGCTTCGCGAGGCCCTGGCCCCCCCATCCGTCGTGCTCGCCCCGAACGCGGACCTGGAATTCCTGCCCCGGACGGTGGCTAGGGCGAAGGTAAAAGTCCTGGGAGCGGCTAAGAAGGAGCTGGAGGCGGCGGGCTGACGGACAAGCTCTTCCCGACGCAGGAGGTGGGCAGCCTGGCGAAGCCCGGTTGGCTCGTCCGGGCGCCGCGACGGGGTCACGCCACGGAGAGGGAGGTCCAGGACGCGGCCACGTGGGGCGAGCGTCTAGGCGTGGAGAAGCACGGGCGCCTCCTCGAACTGCTGCAATCGAAGGACCTGGACGGGCGGAAGGAGGAGCTGCGGGACTGGGCCTCCCTCTACGGCCTGCGGTTCTTCGAGCGGGCGGGCCTGGATTACGTCTACGACGGGGAGCAGCGGCGGATCGAGATGTACGAGTACGCCATCCGACGCGTGGACGGCTTCCGCTTCCTCGGGACGGTCCGCTCCTTCGACAACAAGTACTACCGCAAGGCGGCCAGCGTGGGCCGCGTCGGCTTCCGGGAGGCCTACCACGAGGAGGAGTTCGCCTTCGCCCGGAAGCACGCGCACCGGCCCGTCAAGGTGCCGCTGACGGGGCCCTACACCCTCGCCGACTGGTCCTTCAACGAGTACTACCACAACGGGCGGCGGGACGTCCCCGACCTCAAGCAGCGTCGGCTGGAGGCGAAGCGGGACCTCGTCCTGGACCTCGCCGAGCGGGTCATCCGGCCCAACATCCAGGCGCTGGAGCGCGCGGGAGCCGACCTGGTCCAGATCGACGAACCGGCGGCCGCCACGCATCCCGAGGAGGTGGAGACCTTCGTCGAGGGGTTCAACGCGGCCACCGAGGGGACACACGCGAAGATCGTGGCCCACATCTGCTACAGCGACTACCGCCGGCTGTACCCGGCCGCCCTGGAGATGAAGCGGTGCCGCCAGTTCGCCTGGGAGGTCGCGAATCGGGAGGACCCGGAGGACGGGTATGCCCCCCTGAGGCTCCTCCGGGAATACGAGGACGACCGGGAAATCGCCGTGGGCGTCCTGGACGTGCACCGGAACCGGGTAGAGACGCCCGAAGAGGTGCGTGGCAGACTCCTCCAGGCCGCCGACATTCTGGGGGACCCGGGCCGGATCCTCGCGAACCCCGACTGCGGGCTCCGCACGCGGACCTGGGGGGTCGCCTTCGCGAAGCTTCGGAACATGGTCGAGGGCGCCCGGATGGCCCGGGTCGCTTACGGGGCCTCCTGAACCGCTCAACCTCAGCCGCCCTCAGGGGGCGCCCGTGATCTGTTCGTTGTCCTCTCCCCGTCGGCCGCGGCGGAGCAGCTACGTGGGAATGGCCCAGGCGGTGTCGGACATCCGGGACACGCCTGGGCGGTTCGCTGAGCAGGGGTTTCGACCCTTCAGAATCCGACGGTGGGAAAGGCCGTCTGCAAGAGCTCTCGATCCGCCGTGTGCAGGGCCCCTCCTCGATGGAAGGCATCCGCGAGGTGCACGGCGTCAAAGACCGTCTTGACATCCCCGGCATCGAGAGCCTCGGCGGCGGTGTAGAGAACCTCACGTCGTTCGAGGTCGAAATGCGCCTCTGTCGCGCCGAGGATCTCGACGTATCCCAGGCCGAATCGCTTGGCCACGAAGAGGAGCTCCAGGGCTACCGAGAAGGGCACGAGGAGCGGGCCGAACCGCTCGAGGTGGCGAACAGCCCGGTCCCGCAGACGGTCCTTCGACTTGACGACGGCCAGCACGAGGTTGAGGTCGGCTGTACCGGTCACCTGCCCGCCTCAAGCGCCGCCTCTTCCTCTCCGCTCGCCTCCAGCGCTTCTGGAAGCTTTCCCCGGTCGGGCAGAGTGTCGGGCACGGGGCGAAGCAGCACGCCGTGGGGGGTCAGGATCTGTACGACCCGGTCCCCGAGAAGCCTCCGAAACGGCCTGCGGATGGTCAGACGCCCTCGCTTGTCCAGGCGATCCACTCGTTTCACGCCAATGGAAGGGTGTGGGTATTAGTAAGTTTTTGCCCACGCCTACTGCATCTGGAGCTCCCAGTCGTACGGGACCTCCGGCGAATCGTAGGGCAGCCGGTACTCGTCCGGCTCCTCGTAGTTGTAGAGCCGGGTCGGCAGGTTGACCAGGTACACCGGTTCGGGACCCACGGCCTTGAACCCGTGGAGGACCTCCGGGGGAATCTTGATGAGGAGGGGGTTCCGCTCGCCCGGGAAGAACTCGTCCACCTCCCCCTTCGTCTCCGAGTCGTCCCGGTTGTCGTAGCAGACCACCTTGGCCGTCCCCTTCAGGACGATGAAGTGGTCGGTCTGCACCTTGTGATAGTGCCACCCCTTCACCACCCCCGGGTACGCGGTGGTGACGTAGCACTGCCCGAACTTGTCGAACTCCGGCCAATCGGAGCGCAACATCTCCATCAGGTAGCCCCTCTCGTCGTGAATCTGCCGGAGCGGGCGAACGGCGACGCCCTCGATCATCCTTCGTCCCTCCCGGGCGCGCATCCGGGTGGGCGTATTAATAGGTTGTAAGGGGGCCGAAGCCCCGTGAATCGCGCGGAGACCATTCTCTGCCCAAGTACTGCTCGAGGGCCCCCGAAGGACGCATCGTGGACGCCTACCGCCGAGAGACCCGCCCGAAGAGCCATGCGGAGCGGGGACGGGGATTCCTCGCTGCCTGCCGGAGGGCGTGAAAGGCTAAGGGCTCCCGGCCCATCGCCGCACGATGCGACCCTGGGACATCGCCATCATCGGCGGCGGGATCCTCGGGACCACGGCGGCCTACTGGCTGGCTGCCCGCTACGAGGCCCGGATCGCGGTGCTAGAGCAGGAAGCGGACGTCGCCCAGCACGCCAGCGGCCGCAACACGGGGGTCCTCCATCGACCCTTCTACCTCCACCCGCGGTGGAGTCGCCGATTCGCGCGATCGACCCTCCTGTCGTACGACCTGTGGAAGGCCTACGCCAGAACGCATGGGCTTCCCTGGAAGCCGGTGGGCACCCTGAAGCTGGCGATTCGGGAGGACCAGCTGCCGACCCTGCACACCTACCTCACATGGGCCAAGGCGAATGGGTTGACGGAGGACGAGGTGACCCTCCTGGACGAGCCGGAGCTACGGGGGCTGGAGCCGAACGTGCGAGCGGTCGGGGCGCTCCATGCAAAGCGCGAGACGTCGGTCGACTTCGGGGGCTTCACGAGGCAGCTTCGGAACGACGCCAGCGGCTTCGGGGTGCAGTTCCTGACCGGCCGACGAGTCGTGGGCCTCGCTCCGACGCGGGACGGGCTCCGCATTGACTTGGCGTCAGAAGACCAGCCCCATCAGGCTCGGTACGTGCTCAACTGCGCTGGCGGGGAGGCCGTGGACCTGGCCCATCGCCTCGGGGTGGGGACGCGCTATGCGGACCTCCACTTCCGCGGGGAGTACTGGCGGGTGGCGCCCCAGGCGCAAGAGCTGGCTTCGACGAACCTGTACCCCGTTGCGCAATTCCCCGAGTTCCCCTTCCTTGACCCTCACTGGATTGTCCGGGCCTCGGGAGCGGTGGGGATCGGTCCGAATGCCGTCCCCGTCTCCGGTCCTTGGACCTATCGCGGCTTCTCCGACCGGACCGGAGGGTGGGCGAGGAAGTTCCTGGAGGACCCCCTGCCGAACAAGGGCCGCCTCCTACGCAACCCCACCTTTCTCCGGCTCGCCTTGGGCGAGAGCCTGGGGTCGCTCTCCCCGCTCCTCATCGCCGACCGGGTCCGCCGGTTCCTCCCCACCCTCCCGGATGGGGCCCTTACCGAACGAGGGGTCGCCGGCGTCCGGAGTGCGGTGATCGACCCGGACGGCCAGTTCGTGAAGGAGGTCCTCGAGCTCCCTGGGCCAAACTCGCTCCATATTTTGAACTACAACTCTCCGGGGGCGAGTGGGGCCCCAGCCTATACGGCCTCCCTGATCGCCCGAGCCGCGGCACGAGGCGACCTCGACCACCTGCGGGTACGCGCACGCGAACCCGAGATTCCCTGGGATTTCGAGAACACGGTAGCAGAGCTCGAGGGGCCCGTGGAGTGAAGGCTCGCGGAGACGGCGCGCGTTGGGCCTCCTCCGAAATCTCCGCCGGCGGTCACCTAGGGAATAGGGGGCAGTAAGGCGAGCAGTCCCGCGTTGAGGGCAAGGAAGGCTGCCGCCAAGGCAAAGTCGATTGAGCTCTTCCTGGACAAGTACGCCCGGGAGACGCTCCGCCAGTGCCGGGTCGACGTCCTCAATCATCCTTCTGACCCTCCCTCCGCGCGCATCCGGGCCGGCGTATTGACAGGTTGTAAGGAAGTATCTGGCTGTCTCCTGGTGCCTCTTTGCCGAGTAGAGTAGCCAAAACGCATTAATATTCGTGTAACTATTCTGTCGCATTGGGACAGTATGCCTACACGAAAATTAACGCTTGGTCCTCAGGAACTCAAGCTCATATTCACGCTCGAAAAGGAGGGACGAGGAGTCTTCCAGTTTCACACCGCCCGTTCAATCCTGAACTCCACGGACTACGCCGTCGATGGCGTTATCCGCCGCCTAAAGGAAA
>JBHIDH010000050.1:0-8251 GCA_046759985.1 Thermoplasmata archaeon | reverse complement strand
TCCCCCAACTCCCCTTGGGCGGTGTAGAACCGGGCGGCCCAGCGGTGGTATCGCTTGGCGACGGACGGGCTCAACCGATTCGCGAAGAACCGCCGGATGAGCTCGTGCATGTCGTACGTCTTCGGCATCGTCTCCCGGAGGAGGGACTGGTCGACGAGGGACGTGAGGGTCACATAATCCACGTCTTCGTCCAGGAAGAGGGCATCCGCCTGGATGGGCCCTCGGAACACCGAGGCGAGGCCCAGGACCCTCCGCTCGACGTCCAGGAGGCGACCGTACACCTGATCCTGCAGAAAGGCGTCGAAGTCCCCGCTGTTGGTCACGTCGGGTCCCTGCATCAGCTCCAGAAAGAGAGGGTGGCCCTTCGTCGCCTTGTAGATGGCGGGCACGGCCGAATGGGGGACGTTCTTCAGGGCGAGGAGGGTCGCCGCGCCTTCCTGGTCCAGCCCACCGATGCGCAGCTCCTGAACGAGGCGCTTGACCTTGACATCCCGGGGGTCGTAGAACTTCGGGACGGCGCGGCTGAGGATCAGCATCTTGGGGCCGTCGACCTTCTCCAGGAGGTCCTTCGTGGCGGCGAAGAACCCGTCCAGGTTCCCCTCCGACATCTCGTAATCGTCGAAGACGAGGACTGCCTCCAGTCCCTCCAGGTTCTTCTCCAGGAGGAAGAGAACCTCCGGGATGTCGAGGTGGTCGTGGGTCTCCACGTACATGAGGAGGTCCCTCTTGTCCAGGTGGGCCAGGAATTCCCCGATGTCGTGGATCACGTTGCGCAGGGTGCTCCACTCACGGAAACGGTACCAGAAGACGCTCGTCTCCCCTCGGAGGTCCGTCACCATCTTCGCGGCCAGGGTCGTCTTCCCCACGCCGGGTAGGCCATGGAGGACCAGGATCCGGCTCGTCTGGCCGTCGTACCACGCCTTGAGGGCCTCCTGCTCCTTCGCCCGGTCGAAGAAATGTCGGACCCGCGGCATGGCCTCGAGGTAGGCGACCTTCTTCCTCCGGGAGGTCATGGCCTTGGCGAACCGCGGGACGTCCAAGAGGCCCCGATTGATGTGGCACACCACGTCGACAAGGCGCGCGTGGACAGGGAGCTCCCGGGGGATGTCCGTGACCCGGAGACGCTGGAGCTCTCCGGAGGGTCGGCGGACCTTGACCGTCGTCTCCTCGACCTTGCCCCGGATTTTCTGGGCCTCCATCTGCCCGCGGGGCGTCAGGAAGTAGACGGTACGGCGAATCTTCCCCGACGGGACATGGGCCCGTCGTCCATAGAGGAGGCCGCGCTCCTCCATCTCCTGGAGAATCTTGGAACACGTGCTCCGTCCCGCCAGAACGACCTCCGCAATCCCGAACTGCGTGAGCTCGTCCGGGGCCTCCACCTCGTTCTCGTAGATGCCGAACTCCGAGAGGTGGAGGAGAATTCGTTCACGGATCGAGAAGAAGAATTTCTTCTTGTAATAGCTCTTTCTCCCCCCGCGTGTCAGCCTCGCGGCCATGCTACATAAAAGACGCGTTGGGATAAAAGGGTTCTTCCGGCGCAGAATGTCCAAGCCTCGCGTTTCCTCGGAATGGCGCCCTCGTTGGGCGCGCGTCCCCCCTCCCCGACAAACGGTTTAAGGGAGAGGGAGGCTAGGAGGGGACCGGAAGGGGCGATGGCATGGGAACCGAGCAGTATCTCCTCTTTATCGACGGCGCATGGCGGGAAAGCCAGAGCGGGGCCACCTTCGAGACTCTCGACCCCGCGACGAATCAGCCGGTGGCGACGGTGGCCCAGGGAGGGAAAGAGGACGTCGACGCCGCGGTGGACGCCGCCCGGTCGGCCCTGGAGGGGAAGACGTGGGGACGGATGGATGGCGGCGTCCGGGGTCGCATCCTGCGGCGGATGGCCGATCTGATCCGGGAACGCGCCGACGACCTGGCCCGCCTGGAGAGCCTGGACAACGGCAAGACGCTCAAGGAGGCCCAGGGGGACGTGGGCTACGTGGCGCGGACCTGGGAGTACTTCGCCGGGCTCACGGACAAGATCGAGGGGAAGACGATTTCCGTTCCCGGCGCCCGCCTGGACTACACCCGGGTGGAGCCCCTGGGGGTGACGGCCCACATCGTCCCGTGGAACTACCCCTTGGTTCTCGCCTCGCGGGGCATCGCCCCGGCCCTGGCGGCCGGGAACACCGCCGTGGTCAAGCCCTCGAGCTCGGCCCCCTTGACGAACCTGAAACTCGCGGAGCTCGCCAAGGAGGCGGGTCTCCCCGACGGGGTCCTCAACGTCGTCCCGGGGTCGGGGCGGGAGGCCGGGGGGGCCCTGGCCGACCATCCGGGCATCGACGGCATCACCTTCACGGGGTCCGTCGACACGGGGCGGGCGATCATGCGGGCCGCCGCCGAACACATCGTCCCGGTGATCCTGGAACTGGGGGGCAAGTGTCCGAACATCGTATTGGAGGACGCCGACCAGGCCCGGGCGCAACGCGGCGCCCTTCGGGGCATCTTCACCAACGCGGGTCAGATGTGCTGGGCGGGGTCCCGCCTCCTGTTGCCGGCCTCCCAGCAGGCGGTCTTTCTCGAGAAGGTCAAGGCGCTGGCCGAAGGATTGGTGGTCGGGCCGGGCATGGCGCCGGAGAGTGAGATGGGGCCCCTCGTCTCGGCGTCCCAGGAGGAACAGGTTCTCCGGTACATCGAGATCGGACAGGACGAGGGCGCCGTGCTGGTGGCGGGAGGCGAAAAGGCAACGGAGGGGGCCCTCGCCAAGGGGAATTTCGTCCGGCCCACCGTCTTCGCCGACGTGACCCCCGATATGACCATCGCCCGGGAGGAGATCTTCGGGCCGGTGCTGAGCGTCCTGACCTTCGAGGACGAGGAGGAGGCGGTTCGGATCGCGAACGACACGAGCTTCGGCCTGTGTGCGGGGGTGTGGACACGCGACCTGGGGCGGGCGCATCGGATGGCCGCCCGCCTGCAGGCCGGGATCGTCTCCGTGAACGAGTACCCCATCACCTTCCCGCAGACGCCCTTCGGGGGGTACAAGGAGAGTGGCATCGGGCGGGAGCAGGGCCTGGAGGCCGTCTACGGCTACTCCCGGGTCAAGAACGTGCTGATCAACCTCCTGTGAACTCTTTTATGAACGGCGTGGCTATGTCGCCCGGTGAAGCCCCGCCTCGGCATCATTGGGGGCTCGGGCCTCTCTCAATCGAGCGCCTTCGCCACATCGGAACGGCGGGAGTTCGAGACGCCCCACGGACCCCCCTCCTCCCCCGTCGAGCTGGGCGAACGGGTGGCCTTCCTGGCACGCCACGGGGCGGCTCATCGGATTCCCCCGCATCGCATCAACCACAAGGCCAACCTTTGGGCCCTGAAGAAGGCCGGGGTGGCGGGCGTCGTCGGCACCTCCTCGGTGGGCTCGCTGAAGGAGGAGATCGTCCCGGGCACCCTCGTGGTCCCGAACGACTACCTCTCGCTCTGGGACATTCCGACCTACTTTGATGACGAGATCAGGCACGTCACCCCCGTCCTGGATGACGACCTCCGGAGGCGTCTCGTGGAGGTCGCACGGGATCGTGGCGTGGGCATCCACGAGGGAGGGGTGTATGTCCAGACCCGGGGACCTCGCCTCGAAACGAAGGCGGAGATTCGCGTCCTGCGGGGTTTCGGGGACCTCGTGGGGATGACCATGGCCGCGGAGGCCACCCTCGCTTCTGAGCTCGACCTCCCCTACGCCAGCCTGTGCAGCGTGGACAACTACTGCCACGGGATCACGGACGAGGCCCTCTCCTTCGAGGACATCCGGCGGACGCAGCAGTCCAACGCGCGGGTCGTCCGGGCGGTGCTACGGGCCTTCGTGGGGGAACCCGCGTGAGCCTCCTCATCCGGGACGCCTTGGTGGGGGGACGCCCCCAGGACGTGTACGTCGAGGAGGAGCGCATCACGGAAATCGGGCGGCGCCAGGAGGCCGACCTCATCATCGACGGGCGGGACAAGGCGTGCCTCCCGGGCCTGGTTAACGGACACACCCACGCCGCCATGACGCTGCTCCGGAGCGTCGCCGACGACATGGGCCTCCAGGACTGGCTGGAGCAGCGCATCTGGCCCCTGGAGGCGAAGCTCCGGCCCGAGGACATCTACTGGGGGACGAGGCTCGCCTGCCTGGAGATGATTCGGAGCGGCACGACGACCTTCAACGACATGTACTTCTTCATGGAGGAGGCCGCCCGGGCGGTGGTGGACATGGGCCTCCGGGCCGTCCTCTCCTACGGCATCATCGACCTCTTCGACGAGAAGAAGGCGGAGGCGGAGCTGAAGGCCACCGAGGGGTTCCTGCGTTTCGTCCGCGGCTTGGGGAACCCGCGCGTCCAGGCAGCGGTCGGTCCCCATGCCATGTACGCCGTCTCCGAGGGCACCCTGGTCGCCGCCAAGAGCCTGGCGGTGGATGAGGGGGTGAAGGTCCACTTCCACCTAGCCGAGACGGAACGCGAGGTGAAGGAGTCCCAGGCGCGGTACGGGAAGGGACCCGTCCGAGCCCTCGACGAGATGGGCTTCCTGGGGGAGTGGCTGGTGGCCGCCCACTGCGTCTGGGTGCGGGAGCGGGACGCCCGGATCCTCGGAGACCGGGGAGTGAGCGCCGTCCACAACCCCGGTTCCAACATGAAGCTTGGAGTCGGGCGGGCGTTCCCCTACCAGGCGCTGCGCGCCGCGGGGGTGACCATCGGCCTGGGGACGGACGGGGCGGCCTCGAACAACAACCTGGACATGTTCGAGGAAGTGAAGCTGGCCTGCCTGTTGCAGAAGTTCGCCACGCGCGAGCCCACTGCCCTGCCCGCGGGGGAGGCGTGGAGGATGGCCACCGAGGGCGGGGCCGACGCCCTGGGCCTGCCCACGGGTCGCCTCGAGGAGGGGAAGCTTGCCGACCTCATCCTAGTCGACCTGAAAAGCCCCCAGCTGGTCCCCCGACACGACCTGACCTCCCTCGTCGCCTACGCCGCCAACGGGTCCGTCGTGGATACGGTCATCTGTAATGGGCGCCTCCTCATGCGCGAGGGACAGGTGGAGGGAGAGGCGGAAATCATCCAGGAGGCCCAGGACCGAGCCCCGGGCCTGAAGGAGATGTAAGCCTGCTCGAGCGGTTGCGGGAGAGTCTTGGGGCGAGCCCCGTGGTCCGCTTCGGGGAGTACGAGTACTTCCTGCATCCGATTACCGACGGCGTCCCCCCGGCAGACCCCGCGCTGCTGGATGAGGTCGTAGATGCACTCCTCGAGGTCGGTGACTTCGCGTGTGACAAGATCGTCACGGCAGAGGCCATGGGCTTTCCCTTGGCGGCCCTCCTTAGCCTCCGCACCGGGAAGCCCTACGTTTTCCTCCGGAAGAAGAAGTACGGCCTGCCGGGGGAGGTTTCCGTCCGGCAGGTTACGGGGTACTCCCGGGCAGACCTGTACCTGAACTACGTGGGGGAGGGGGACCGGGTCGTCATCGTGGACGACGTCATCAGCACCGGGGGGACCCTCCGCGCGATGGTGGAGGCCCTCCGGCAGGTGGGGGCCTCCATCGTGGACGTCCTTATCGTGTTCGACAAGATGCAGGACAGGGCCGCTCTTGAGGAGGCCTTGGGCGTTCCCATCAAAACACTTCTTCGGGTGGACGTGGTGGACGGAAAGGCAGTCGCCCGATCCTAGCCCGCGCCGGTGGGCGCCCTTTCCCTCCCCTGCACCCTCGAATGCGTGCCAACGGCCCCCCGAGGCGACCGGTCGGTTCGACAGCGACGGGTGAGCTCCCCTCGCGCGGTCCGATGCACCCATCCCGTCGTCTATATGAGGGAGCGCCCTGTTCCCGCCTTCCGGGGATCCGATGCCGCACGCTGCCCCCACTACGGACGGCCCTGCGCCCATCGGGATCATCGGCGGGACAGGCGTCTACGACGCTTCGCAGGTGGGCGACATCCGCTCGGTGAAGGTGTCCACCCCGTACGGCGCCCCCTCGGCGCCCATCGACCTAGGGGACTTCCTAGGGACGCCCATCGCCTTCCTCCCCCGGCACGGCAAGGGGCACACCATCCCGCCCCATGCCATCAACTACCGTGCGAACGTCTGGGCCCTCCACCACCTGGGCGTCCGCCGGATCGTCTCCCCCAGCGCGGTGGGTTCGTTGAAGGAGGAGTACAAGCCGGGCGACTTCGTCTTTCCCGACCAGTTCATCGACCACACGAAGACCCGGGACTACACCTTCTACGACGGGGGGAGAACCGTGCACGTCTCCCTCGCGGACCCCTTCTGCCCGGTCCTGCGGGATCACTTCGTGGGTCACGCACAGGCCCTCGCGCTGTCCGTCCACGACAAAGGCACTTACGTATGCATCGAGGGCCCTCGCTTCTCCACCCGGGCCGAGAGCCGGATGTTTCGTCAGTTCGCGGAGATCATCGGCATGACCGCGTGCCCGGAGGCGCAGCTCGCGCGGGAGATGGAGATCTGCTACCTCGGCATCGCCACGGTCACGGACTACGACGTCTGGGCGGACAAGCCGGTGGACGTCCCGGAGATTCTGAAGACCCTCGCCGAGAACGAGGACAGTCTGCAGTCGCTGCTCGCGAAGGCGGTCCCCACCATTCCCGAGGAGCGTGCGTGCCTCTGCGCGCGGGCCCTCGAAGGCGCGGAGGTCTGAGCCGGCCGCGCACCCACGGAGGAGGATAACACCATGGGCGACACCTTTCGCTGCCGAATCGTGACCTGGGACGAGATCGCGACCTGGGCGGACGCCGTGGGCGGGAAGATCAGGAGGAGTGACTTCCACCCCGAGGTCATCGTCGGGCTGACCCGCGGAGGGTGGGTCGCCGCGCGACTTCTGTGCGACCTGCTCATGATCAAGCGCCTCTATGCGGTCAAGGTGGAACACTGGGGCGTCACGGCGCGGCCCGACGGCAAGGCACGGCTCGTCCAGGGCCTCACGGCCGACGTCGCCGGCCGGAAGGTCCTCCTCGTGGACGACATCACGGACACAGGGGAGAGCCTCGAGCTCGCCAAGGAGCATGTGGCCGCCGCGGGCCCCGGCGAGCTCCGCAGCGCCACCCTCCTGCACATCACCCACTCGAAGTTCAAGCCCGATTTCTACGAGGTGGAGGTGCCGAAGGAGGCCTGGGCGTGGTTCATCTTCCCATGGAACCTGCACGAGGACCTCCGCACCATCATCCCGAAGACCCTCCATGAGACCCCGCGGTCCGTCGCGGAGATCCGGGAGATCCTCCGATCGGGCTTCCAGCTCGATCTCGCGTCCGATCTCATCAAGGGCACCCTCAGGGAGCTGACCCGCGGGGGCACGGTGATCAGGAGGGGGAACGGGTATCTCCTGCCCCCGGCGGCCGGCGCCGAGGAGCACTAGCCGCAGGACCCGGGACCCGGAAGACCTCTCTCGTCCTCGGCCTACTCGACAGTCACGACCACGAGACGGGGCGCCCAACGAGGGGAGAACGAGGGTGGCAACCGCCATCTCGGAGAAAGGGTCGAACGGGAGCGGGCGGTCAGGATGCTGATTTAGGCCCTGGACCGAACGCCTACCCGACTTCAGCCCGTGCCGCTCCGGACTCGATCCTTCCAGACGATGATGTTCAGGGTCAGGGTGTCCTTCTCCTTCTCGAATCGGACGCTCCGACCGTCGGGGAGGATCTTCCGGAAGCGTATTCTCATGGGAGATGCGTCGGGGCCTCGAGCGTACTTAAAGGGTCAGGCCCTGTTATCAACACGGAGAATCAGGCAGGAACGACAGGGCTCCCGCGGGGATCGAGGGCCCCCCGAGGGGCTACTCCTCGAGCACGTCCACGCCGGTCCAGTCGCCGCCGAAGTCCTTGACGACCCCGGTGATGAGCTGGAAGCGGGCCCGTAATCGCCCGCTTTCGAAGAATATGTAGGCGTTCCGCAGTTTCGAGGTATACAGGTTCTTCCGCTTCCCTTTCTGGGTGAGAACCCGGTCGACGCACTCGATGAGACCGGCCTCCTCGAGAACCCGGATCTTCCGGTAACAGGCCGCGATGGGGATGCCGTAGCGAGCACTGATCTCCTGGGCGCTGATCTTTCGCTTGTAGGTGCCCAGCAGGATCTTTGCGCTATACTCGTCCGTCAGTAGTTGTGAGGCCTGTAAGGGGTTCATGGCCCTCTCTCCACCGTCCCATCCAGGAAGGAAACGGCGGATGCTGGTATTCGCTATTTAAGTGTTCCGGTACGATTATCACCGCGCGACAATCCCGGCCCTGCACCGCCCCCCGCGGAGCACCCGC
>JBHIDH010000049.1:0-8266 GCA_046759985.1 Thermoplasmata archaeon | reverse complement strand
AGGAGGAGGCAAGGAGGCCGAGCTGGCTGATGGTGCTGTAGGCCAGGATCCGCTTCAGATCCGTCGCACGAATCGCCTGCAGTCCCCCGAGGATCATGGTCCCGATCCCGACGGGGAGGAGCACAGCAACCCAGGCCTCCGAGGCCAGCACCGGGAGGAAGCGCACCAGGAGGAAGATGCCCGCCTTGACCATGGCGGCGGAGTGGAGGTAGGCGCTCACGGGGGTGGGGGCCACCATGGCGTCCGGAAGCCAGATGTGGAAGGGAAACTGGGCCGACTTGGCCAGCACCGCCACCGTGAAGAGGAGGAGAATGGGAAGGTAGAGGCCGCTGGCCGCGACGCGGCTGCCGGCCCCCAGCACCCGCTCCAGGTCGAAGGAGCCCACCACCGACCCGATGGCGAGGAAGGCGAGGAGGAGGGCGACGCCCCCCAGGCCCGTGAGCACCAGCGCTTTCAGGGCCGCGTCGGTGGATCCCCGGTCCTCCCTGTCCAAGCCGATGAGGAGGAAGGAGCTGACGGTGGTCAACTCCCAGAAGAGGAAGAGGAGGATGAGGTCCCCCGCCAGGACGAGGCCCAGCATGGAGCCCATGAAGAGGGCCATGTAGAGGTAGAACGGACCTGCCAACCGCTCCCGGGCCATGTAGGCGGCCGAGTAGGCGAAGATGACGGCGCCGATCCCCGTCACGAGAAGGCCGAAGAGGAGGGAGAGCGGGTCGAGGCGGAGGGTGAAGGCGATGCCCGCCGAGGGGATCCAGGGATGAACGGTACGGACCCCCCCCGCCGTTGTCCCCAGGAGAAGGAGAATCACGAAGGACCCGGCCCCCGCCGCCAGGCCGGCCCACCCCAGGGTCCGAGGGCCCAGACGCCGCAGGAGGGGGGTCAGAAGCGCGAGGAGGAAGGGTAGGCTAAGAGCGATTAGAAGCCATAGGCCCACGTCCACGGCGATCCCATCCTCCTGAATGTTCGGGGCTCTCGTTGGCAACCGCGAAGCGTATAAATAGATGAGCGGGACCCAGACAGACACCGAGAAGCCTTTTTCCGCGCCGCCCCCTTAGGCGGCCTCGTGCGCGTGCTGACCCGCCGGGACCTGGAGGAGGTGCTGGACATGCGGACGGTGATCGACGCCGTGGAGCGCGGCCTGGTCGAGCACGCCCGCGGGACCGTCTCCATGCCCCCCCGACAGATCCACGCCGTCGGCGGCGCGGGAACGACCCTCGTCATGTCGGCCTTCCTCGGCGGCATGCAGGCCCTGGCCCTCAAGGCCGTCTCGGAGTTCTCCGGGAACCGGGCCCGGGGGCTCCCCTCCATCCAGGGCGCGGTCCTCCTCCTGGACGCCACGACGGGCGAGGTCCTCGCCCTGATGGACGGGGCCACCATCACGGCCCTTCGCACCGGGGCCGCGGGGGCGCTGGCGGCCCGGTCCCTCTCCGTGGTGGACGCCCAGGTGGCGGGCATCCTCGGGACGGGCGCCCAGGCCCGCACCCAGATTCAGGGCCTCTGGGTCGTCCGGGACCTGCAGCTCGTGAAGGCCTACAGCCCCACGAAGGCGCACGTCCGGTCGTTTTGTGAAGAGGTGGCGGACCAGCTGCACGTGGACGCCCTGGTGGCGGATGAACCCGCGGAGGTGGTCGAGGGGAGCGACGTGGTGATCACCGCCACGAACGCCACGACGCCCGTCCTGCCGGGGGAGTGGCTCCAAGAGGGGGTGCATGTGACCTCCATCGGAGGGGGGCCGTGCCGAGAGCTCGACCCGGAGGTCTATCGCCGGGCCCGGGTGGTCGTCGATTGGCGGGAGGGGGCCCTGGGGGAGGCCCGAGACCTGCAGGAGGCGATCGCCCAAGGCGCGTTCTCCCCTGAGGGCATCGAGGCGGAACTGGGTGAGCTCGTGGCCGGCACGAAGCCGGGCCGGGTCTCGAAGGACGAGATCACCCTCTTCCGTTCCGTGGGGATGGCCTTGGAGGATGCCGCCACCGCCGCCGTGGCGTACCGGCGAGCGGAGGAGGCGGACGTGGGCACCCAGGTCGAGGCCTAGCGAAGAGTTTACTATCCCACGAGGGTACCCGTCGCGGGGGAGGACCTGTGGAGGATCTGGCGACCCTCGCGGTCGAAGAGACCCTGAATGGCACCGCCGACTATGCGGACGTGCGCATCGTCGACCGTCGGACACAGGCCATCCGGGTGAAGAACGACAACGTGGAGGCCCTCACCGAGAACCGGTCGACCGGCTTCGGGATCCGCGCCCTGGTCTCCGGCGCCTGGGGCTTCTCGTCGTCCTCCCGCCTCGAGGGTGGAGAGGTGAAACGGGTGGCCGCCGAGGCGGTCCGCATCGCCCGGGCCTCGGCCCTCGTCACGGGGGAGGCCGTCCGACTGGCGGATACGGCGGCACACCACGAGCGCTACGCCTCCCCCCGCACCATCGACCCGTGGGACGTCCCCCTGGAGGAGAAGCTGGCCCTGCTCCTGGACGCCCAGAAGGGCCTGGCCGTGGACCCGGCCGTCAAGGTGCGGGTGGCCAGCTTCCAGGCGTTTCGGGAACAGAAGACCTTCGCCTCGAGCGAGGGCTCCCGCCTCGAGCAGGACATTCTCCAGACGGGGGCGGGGATGGAGGCCCTGGCCTTGGGTGAGGGGGAGGTTCAGCGGCGCTCCTACCCCTCCTCCGCCGGCGGCAACTTCGCGAGCGCCGGTTGGGAGTTTGTGGAGGCGATGAACCTGCCCGCCCACGCCAAGGCGACGGCCGAGGAGGCCGTGGCCCTCCTGGCGGCGCCGACCTGTCCTTCGGGCAAGCGGGACATCGTCCTCTCGTCTGACCAGTTGGCGCTGCAGGTCCACGAGTCCTGCGGCCATCCGACGGAGCTGGACCGAGCACTCGGCATGGAGGCCGCCTACGCGGGAACCAGCTTCCTGACCCCCGACAAGCGCGGGGCGTTCCGGTACGGGTCGGAGGCCGTCAACATCGTAGCGGACGCCACCGCGGAGGGGGGCCTGGGAAGCTTTGCCTACGATGACGAGGGGGTCCCGGCGCAACAGGTGGACCTGATCAAGGAGGGTACCTTCGTCGGCTACCAGTCGTCCCGGGAGACCGCCACTCGGTTCGGGGAGAAGAGCAGCGGGGGCATGCGGGCGGACGGATGGAGCCGCATCCCCCTCATTCGGATGACCAACGTCAACCTCCTCCCGGGAGACTGGACCTTGGATGAGCTCATCGCCGACACGGGGGAGGGGATCTTCATGGAGACGAACCGCTCCTGGTCCATCGATGACCTGCGCCTGAACTTCCAGTTCGCGACGGAGGCGGCCCGGAAGATCCGAGACGGAGAGCTTGGTGCCCTCCTCCGCCAACCCACCTACACGGGCATCACCTACGACTTCTGGCGCTCCTGCGATGCCGTCGGCAACGAGAAGGAGTGGACCCTCTGGGGAACCCCCAACTGCGGGAAGGGGCAGCCGGGTCAGGTCGCGCGGGTCGGCCACGGGAGCCCCCCCGCTCGGTTCCGGGCCGTCCAGGTGGGGGTGGTCTGACGGAGCGCGACGAGGCCCTCTCTCTCGCGGAGGAGATCCTGGACCTCAGCACCGCGGACCAGACGGAGGTCGTCCTTGCCGGCGGGCGGACCGCCCTGACCCGATTCGCCAACTCGGCCATCCATCAGAACGTGGTCTCGGAGGATGTCAGTCTCATTCTCCGCGTGGTCCTGGGCAAGCAGATTGGGGTCGCGCGGACGAACCGAACCGACCTCGCCTCGGCCAAGGAGACCCTTGCCACCGCCACCCGGCTGGCGAAGGCACAGAAACCCCTGGAGGACTTCGTCTCCCTCCCCGAGGGGGGCCCGGTGGCCGCGGTTCCCAACTTCTCCCCTCGGACCCGGGACTCCACCCCCGAGGAGCGCGCGGAGACGGTGAAGGAGGTCATCGCCGAAGTGGGGGCGTGGGGCGCGGAGAAGACCTTTGGGGCCCTCGAGGCCACCACCGTCTCCCAGACCGTCGTGAATTCCCTGGGGACGAGCGTGTATGATGAGGCCACCCTCGGCCACCTCGTGGTGTCGGCGATCCACGAAGCCGATGGCGAGAAGGGGTACGGCTGGGGCACGGACCTGCACGTGGACATTTCCCAGCTGGACCCGATGGCGACTTCCCGGGCGGCGGGGGAGAAGGCCGTCCGGTCGATCCGCGCGAAGCGGGTCGAGCCGGGGGAGTACACGGTCATCCTCGAGGACGAGGCCGTCTCGACGCTGGTGTTCTACCTCTCCTACATCACCTTCAGCGCGCTCGCCTATCAGGAAGGCCGATCCTACATCAGCGACAAGCTAGGAGAGCGGGTGACGGGGGAGGGCATCACGCTCTGGGACGAGGGCACGCGACCTACGGGGCTGCCCCGCGCCTTTGATTCCGAGGGGGTCCCCAAGCGGAAGACGACGCTCGTGGAGGAAGGCATCGCCCGTTCCGTCGTCTACGACTCCTACACGGCGGGACGGGAGGGGCGGGCATCCACCGGACACGCCCTGACGGCCCCCAACCCCTTCGGTCCCCTCGCCGCGAATCCCTTCCTCCAGCCGGGGGACGCCAGCTTGGAGGAGATGGTCGAGGAGACGAAGCGGGGCCTGTATATCACCCGCTTCCACTACGCCAACGCGGTCAACCCCACCAAGGCCATCCTCACGGGCATGACCCGAGACGGCACCTTCCTGGTGGAAGACGGCGAGGTGGTGGGGCCCGTGCGGAATCTCCGGTTCACCCAGGGCATCATGGAAGCCCTGGCGGAGGCTTCCCTCATCG
The DNA here is from genome assembly GCA_046759985.1 of Thermoplasmata archaeon. GTDB lineage: Archaea > Thermoplasmatota > Thermoplasmata > RBG-16-68-12 > JAJISG01 > JAJISK01. The sequence goes on along the minus strand of JBHIDH010000049.1, from coordinate 3,496 downwards.
GGCGAGACTGGCGTTCGCATCGGCTCTCCAGCTGGTTGGGGTTCGGGGCGACGACGGTCCCGCCCCTTCGGATCGACCGCTTCCGCTTCACGGGCATCACGGAGTTCTGAGGGCCAGGACGCGAGGCGGGCCTTACCCGGCATAGAAGTCCACCAGATCCCCGGGGTCCGGAATCGCTCCCCCGCGAGTTCCTCCTCCTCCAGAGTCGGCATAGCTGCCCAGCTCCAACGAGCGGGGGACAAAATGCCTTGATACCGCGGATGTTGAGTCGCCTACTGAGGCTTGTCAGACGCTACCACCCGACAAAGACATTAGCTCCCAACGTCTGTTACCGACCCATGGAGGGGACCGAGGGTTCCACCCCCAGAGTTCTTGAGCGCTACGCTCCCGTCACCGCGGCAATCGGAGCAGGGTCGGCCGCTGTCGTGAACGTCTTCATTCTGTTTCAAGGCCTGAGCGTCTATGGCGGGTTGGTCACCCGTTTCCTCTATTCTAATCTGGAATATCTGACCGCCACGATACTCTATCTTCTGTTCCTTCCACTCTTTCCCGCCTTCGCCGCTCTCGTGGCCTGCACGTGCTTCCATCCCAGACAACTGCCCTTTGGGGGCCGGATGAGGGCCTTCGTGGGCGCTTTCACCGGTGGTTATCTGATCTTTGGTCTCCCTCTCATCGGGGGCCTGATCTTCCCGCCCCTCTTGGCCGCCCTATCCGTGCAGTATTATCACCGCAAGATCGGTCCATTGGAGAAGCCGGAACCCCTGCCCGCGGCGGCGAGTGAACGCGGTGTGATGTACCTTCTCGGGTATCTCTTGGCATTTGCCGTTCTCTCGATCCTCGTCTTTCTTCAGAGCCTGGCGGTATCTGGCCGCGGAGGTCTGTTCCTCATTCTCCTCCTCCCGCTCTTTGGCACCTTGTACGTTGCGGGGGGCGTCCTCCTCTACCAAGTCCTGCTGCGCCGACGCCACGGCATGAGGCGCGCCGGTCTATGGGCGGGTCTGACTTTGCACGCGGTTCCGCTGTTCGCGATCCTAGTCTTCGCGTTCGTGTTTGCCCTCCCACGGGTGCTACTCGGAGACTTTACTCTCCAGGACCCTTACACACAAAGGGTGGTTACCGACTACTCCCTAATCGCCGATCCGATCCTGGGAGGGTTCACAATCCTTGCCTTAGTCGAGTACCTTCGGGCCCTTCGGGTCGACGGCTCCCGCTTCACGGGCGTCACGGAGTTCTGAAAGCTCCGTTCCGCGTGGGCCCTAACCGAGGTAGAACGCCTCGAGGTCATCCAGCGTGCCGACCTGTTCGAAGAGCCTTACGGGGGGCACGATGCCGGCGTCCGTGACAAGCACGTCCAGCAGGGTCTGAGGCACCTCCTCGAAGTAGAAGTTGAGCGCCTCGACCTCGGGGCTCAGCTCGGCCGGGTCTCGCATCTCCTCCTCCCAGACCATCTCCTCCCCCTGCAGCTCGAGCTTGAGGACCTCCAGCAAAGGCCGGAAGGGGACGTCGTGTTCGCGACAGGCCAGGGCCAGGGACAGCGTCCCAATCTTGTTCACGAGGCTGCCCCGGCGCAGGAGGGCATCGGCCCCGCACACGGCGGCGTCGGCCCGACTCACCAGGGCAGGCCCCGCCGCGTCCGCGATGAGAATCGCCTCCACCCCAGCCCGGCGGAGATCCGCGACGAGGCGGATCCCTTCCTGGAGGGGGCGGGACTCGCAGACGTACACCGTCGGACCGTCCGGCACCCGGCGGCCGGAGAGCGCTTCGAACACGTCGGTGCTGTAGCTGAGGGTCACGACGCTAGCCGCCCCCGCCAACGCCGCCGCGGCGCCGCGAGCGACCTCCCGGCGGGCGCGAAGCAGGCGCTCTCGGAGGGTCGGGATCTCCCCCCCTCTGCCCTCGTTCACGAGCCTTCGGGCCAGGAGGGACGCGTTCCGGACGGCGACCATCCATGGCTGGGCCTCGGTCAGGGTGCGATGGAGCCGGTCGGCGTTCTCGGGGGAGAGAGACGGGCCCTCCAGGAGGCCGTAGGCATCCAGGACGCGCAGGGCCAGGGGGAAGGCGCCCCGGGTTCGGTCCCGCGCGATCTCCTCGGCCCGCCGCCTAACCGGTTCGGGAAGCACCGTCCCCCGCCCGCTGGAAGTACCGCTGGAAGCCCCGCAGGTTCGTGGCGATAATCCGCTCCAAGAAGAGGCGCGGGAATTCTGTCACGTCCGCGTACCACTCCTCGTAGACGGTCCGCACGGCCCCCGCCAGGTCCATCTCCTGGAAGAGCTTCGCGGCCTGGGCCCCCCAGCGCTCGTATTCCCGCCGCTGGTCGCGCAACATCCTCCGGGCATCGAGGTAGGGGCCGTAGTGGCTGTAGAGGAGTGCGGCGGGTCGCAGGGCCTCCAACCGCTCCATGGTCTCCAGGGCCGTCGGGAGGTCGAACTCCGGGAAGGGGGAGGTGGGGATGATGCGGTCGTCCACGGGGAAGTAGATGCCGGAGGAGTCGCCCGTGTAGAGGGCGCGGGTCGAGCGGTCCAGGATGCAGATGTGGTGGCGGGCGTGGCCCGGACTGTAGACGATCTCCAGTTCCCGGCCGCCCAGGTCGAGCACCTCGCCGCCCTGCAGGGACACCAGGCGGTCCTTCGCGATGGGCCGGAGCGTGCCGTAGCCCACGAAGGCATCTCCCAGCGCCTTGGCGGCGCTCGCCAGGAGTCGGCTCGGGTCGGCCAGGTGGGGAAACCCCCGGTCATGGACGTACACGCGGGCCCGGGGGAGCGCATCGAGGAGGAATCCGGCCCCGCCCGCGTGATCGAGGTGGATGTGCGTGACGATGACGTTCTCTACGGTCGCGGGATCCACCTTCAGCTGGTCGAGGGCTCGCAGGATGGCGCCCGGGGAATCGGAGGTGCCGGTCTCGATTAGCGTCCGCCTCTCCTCGTCGATGAAGTAGACGCCCCCGAAATGGGGCGAGCCGAACATGTGGACATCCATCAGGGAGGTTCGTTCGTCGAAGGCAAGAGGGGTCACCGGGACCGGGTCCGTCGCCACGGCGCGAGGAGCCCCCCACCTTGCTTAAGGATTTCCTGCTGCCTTCCCGGGAAGGTATAAGGCTCCCTGTCCGCTGTGCGACCCCGGAGGCGATGATGTGGCCGATTTCCGGGAACAATACGTCCTTCGTCATCCCACGTCCCAGAAGCTCTTCGATCGGGCCGTAGCCGAGATCCCCGGGGGCGTGTCCCACAACATCCGGTTCTTCCCGCCCTACCCCCTCTTCGTCGAGTCCGCCGCCGGGACGCGACTGCGAGACGTGGAGGGCCACGAGTACGTGGACTACTGGATGGGTCACTTCGCCCTCCTCCTGGGACACAACCCCCCGCCGATGGTCGAGGTCCTTCGAGAACAGCTCGAGCGCGGCCTCCAGTGGGGCACCGTGAACTCGTGGGAGGTGGAGCTGGCGGAGCGGGTGAACCGCCACGTCCCGTGTGCGGAACGGGTCAGGTTCTGCAACACC
>JBHIDH010000048.1:0-8415 GCA_046759985.1 Thermoplasmata archaeon | reverse complement strand
CCGTTCCCTCTTCTTCGAGAGCGAGCTGTACCACCGGCTGAACCGGACGGACGGCCTGACGGCCGGCCCCATCCTGGGCAACACGGAGGTCGTCTGGCGGGACGAGGCCCGGGCCAACGAGGACGCCGTCCACGCCGTGATCAACGCCGCCTGCCTCCTGGACGAGGACTGGTACGCCCTCGAGGCCATGGCGACGACGAACCGCACGGGGGGCACCTTCGCCACCACGAATGGCCAGGACCGGAATCTAAAAGAGGCGAATTCGTGTTGGAAGGCCCAGCGTCGCTCCTGGGATATCCTCGGGAGGCCTCGCGGGTTGGGGCAGGTGACGAGGTCGACCGCAAAGAGGGCAGGAAGATGAACGAGGAGGGAAGTGACAGTCGGGATGTGGTGACCTCGACGGGTCGCCCTTACCTCGTCGCCCTCGTTCCCTTGGCCCTCCTTGTGCTTCTCGGTCTCTACGGTCCCCTCGTCCATTGGATGTTCCTCGGAGGCATCTTGCCCGCCACGCCGACCGACCTCCGCATCGGGCGTCTCCTCCTGGGGGCGTACCGCGAGGGGCAGTACGGGGTTCTCCTGCTACTCATGTTCTGCCTGGCGGCATCGGCAGGCCTCCTTGGCGCGTGGATGACATCGCGCGGCCAGCTTCAGGCCGTTCTGGCTCGCCGGTTCCTGAACCTCGGACCGGCCGTCCTGATGTTCCTCTGGGTCGCCCTCCTCCTGACGGTGGCCACCTTGGCCGTGGCGAATATGCTCGCCCTCGTTGCCGGGGCCACCCTGGGGTTCGGCTTCCCTGCAGGCTTTCCGTCCTCGCTCGCCGTCCAGCTCTGGAGCGGGGCGATGGTGGGGCTCAGCGCCTTCGCGACGGCGATGGGCGGGATCGCCTTCTACCACTGGCGCTTCCAGAAGGTGCCGGAACTCGCCCCCTCCGCGGTCTTCCCGCGTCAGTTCTTCGCGGGAGGCGAACGGATTCACATCGAAATCAAGCCGCGGATGCTGCCCTTTCTCCTCCGGTCCCTTGTCCCCGTCTATCTCCTCGGCTTCTTCCTCCTCATCTTCGTCCTGCCGACGGGGGGCAACCCGACTGTCCTGAGCGCAGTCCTCCGTCTCTTCGGCATCCCTCTCGCCTTCATCGCCGGCCTCGCGCTGGTGACGAGCTACCTTCGCTGGCGGGCGACCTTCTACGCCGTGACAGACCGTAGGATCATGCTGGCGACGGGGCTCGTCGGCCGGTCCTTCAACGATATGCGCCATGGGAAGGTGCAGAACGTCACCCTCAATCAGAACGCCTTCCAACGATGGCGCGGATACGGGACCGTGACGTTTGCCTCCGCGGGTACGGCCGGACCAACCCTCGGCAACATCGTCTTCCTCGGCGTGGTGAACCCCATCGGCGTGCGGAGGAGGGCGCAGGAGATCATCGATCGGAGCCAGGAAAGGAAGAAGAAGGAGGACTACCGGACCATGGCCGAGACCTTCAAGGAGGTGGAGGCCAGCCCCATGCCTCGCCAGGTCAGGCGTGTGGTGACCGTTACGGAGCGGAAGCCGGCCAAGTTCTGTGAGTTCTGTGGCGCGGAGGCGGAGGGCGCCCCGCGGTTCTGCGAGAAGTGTGGGAACAGGATCAACTGAGAGCATGAAACGGACGAGAAAGAACCTCCTCCTGATCCTCGCCTTCGGGCTCCCTTTCGGGTTGTTCTTGCTCTTGACCCTGGCCGCCGCGACGGCGGTCGATCGATTCGGCATCGGGTTCCCCCTTGCCTTGGCCGGGCCCACCGTCCTATTCGGCGTCCCGACCTTCTATTTCCTCCTCAGGCGCCGCCAGGTCGTGAGGGAGGAGCGGGCGGCCCAGAGGCTGGTCGCCGTGGTCAGGAGCTACGGCCAGGTATCCCTCCGGGACCTCGCGAAGCGGATGGGCAAGACCGAGGCGGAGATGGAGCTCACGCTCATGGAGGCCACGGCCGAGGGGTACCTGGAGGGTTTCATCGACCCCGACACGCGCGTCTTCTACTACGGGGCCCAGGCCCCGCACTACGAACCCGTGCTGACCGAGACGAAGACGGTGGAGGTTCCCATCCGGGTGCCCACGCCCCCTGAGGAGCCCAAGGGAGAGGTGCGGTTCTGCCGCGAGTGCGGACGCCGAGTCGAGTGGGTGACAGAGGAGGGACGATGGCACTGCCCGAACTGCGGGAACTACCAGGCCTAGGGCGGGTTCGCCTTCCCAAGGGCGTCGACCCAATCGGATGAGTCGATGAGGAAGAAGACAAGGTACCTGGTCTTGAGCGCGATCCTCCTCCCCTTCTTCGGCTTCTTCCTCATCGGGCTCGCGCTCTTCGTGGCAGCCGGGGACCTAGGGCTCGTCGCGTTCCTGACCATCTTTACCGTTCTCTTGGGACTCCCCTTCTTCTACTTCCTGTCCCGATACCGCAGAGAGGCCGGGCGGGAGAAGGAGGTCCAGAACCTGGTCGCCTTGCTCAAGAGTTACGGGCGGGTCTCCCTCCACGCTCTGGCCGAGCGCATGGGCAAGGGGGAGGCCGAGATGGAGCTCGCCGTGGTGGAGGCCCTGGCGGACGGCTCCCTCCGGGGGTTCATTGACCCCGACACCAGGATCTTCTACTACGGCACCTCCGCCCCCGAATACGAGCCCGCCGTCACCGAGACGAGAGTGGTGGAGGTCCCCCTCCGGAGGCCGGCGCTTCCCGAACGGCCCCCGGATGAAATCCGGTACTGCCGCGAGTGCGGGCGCCAGGTTGAATGGGTGGTGGAGGAGGGACGGTGGCATTGCCCGAGTTGTGGGAATTACCAGCTCTAGCATGGGCGTCCGCAAGCCCGTGCGTAGCGGTCCGCATCAAACCGATGCGATGCCGGGGTCTGAAGGCTGATGGCGTCACCCCGCCGCAGAACCAGGTCTGGACCCGTGTACGAGCAGCCAAGGGCGACCTTCGCAAGAAGAAAAGCCGTTCCGGTAGCCCTCCTCCTCGTAGCCCTCACGGCCGACGCCCTTGCGAGTGTCCTCATCCTCCAGTTCAATCTCACAAATCCGACGGCTGGGACAGTTGGCTGGCTTCTCTTCGGGTTCCTGGTTATGTTGGTGCCGGCTGTCCTGATCATAGGTGGGGACGAATTCACGCGGACGAAGTTCGCCGTGTACGAAGAGGGCTTCACCCCCCCCTTCGCCTCCCTCGGACAGTTCCTTCACCGCGAGAGGCCGTTCGTCGCCTATTCGTCCTTTGCGAGGGCTACGTGTAGGTACTACATCCGGCACGGCGTGTCGAGGATTGACGAGTTGTCCATCGAGCTGATGGATGGAAGCCTCATCACGGTCAGGGAGAGGGACATTGACCAGGAGGGTCTCGAGGCCCTCCTAGGGGCCTCGGAAGACTACCGGCATCGGGCATTGCGGGAGGGACGCCCGGAGGCGGCGCCTCGCCGCCGTGAGCTCGCGGTCCCTCCCTGGGTGCAGAAGGAAATGCGGCGTGAGCTCCTTGAAAGCGGGGCGGTACTCCTTGGAATCGTCATAGTGCTGGCCGCCCTCGCCCTCTCCCCCGGGGTCCTAGAGACAGGCTTCCGCATTCTCTTTCCGCTAATCGTCTTACCCGCTGCCGTCCCCTATCTGCTCTTTAGGATGCATCGGGCCTGGCGACGCGCGCGAGCAATCGCAGAACAACGCCTCAAGGAGATCCAAGAACCTCCTCCAGGTGATGAGTCGGACTGGGCATCCGGGGGTGTCAGGCCCCCCATTCGACGTGGCGGGGCTGGCGGTCCCGTTCCCGGTAAGGGCGAGGTGACGCCTACCTCTCGGAAGAGGTCGTCGGCCTCCCGGTCGACCTCGCGTCGGGCGGCCGGACAGCGACGGGCGAACCCACAACGTAGCCTCTCGTAACGAGGGATGGTCCCAGAGAGGGGGGGTGCCTCCCAGAGCGGCTTGTCCGGTCGGGGTGAGGCCGCTCACCCCACGCTACTCCTCCTCGCGCGGGTCCTCCCGCCGCTCGCGTCGACGTGAAGCCTCGGTCAACCAAACCTCGTCCCGTTCCGCCTGGTGCGACGTTGCCGCGATCCTCTCATAGGGACTCTTCTCCCCCTCCTCCGCCTCTTCCAGGGGTACCCTCTCTCGGAGGACCTCCTCGAAGCGCGCTCGGAGCCGGCGCGCCCGTTCCCGCCAGAGGCCAACAAGGAAGACGGAGGGGACCCCCGTGAGGATCCCCGCGGCCTGCGCGGCCCCGTAGAGTTGCGTCAGGACGCCCGGCGGGTTGGAGAGCAGCACCACGAGGGGGGCAAACAGGAGCAGCATCCCGAAGGCCGGGAGGACGAGGGGAGGGTAGGGCCGGGCGCGCCCCCTGAGGGAGGAGATCTGCCGGGCCACCACGCCCAGGTATCCAAACAGGACGAGGACCAGGGCGAGGGTCGGAATCCCCGAGAACACGCCGCTGCCCGAGGCGATGGAGAGTTCCGCCCCGACCACCGCGCTGGCCACCGCCACGAAGAGAACGTCGCGGACCAACCGCCTCGGTCGAAACAGGGACCATCGGGCAATGGTGGGCCGCCGGGCTTCCTGAAGAAGGCGGATTTCCAGGGGAAGGAGGCCCAGGACGAGCCCGATATGGGCGGTCAGGAACGACACGCCCAGGGGTCCGAACTCATGGACCCGTAGGTAGATCATGAGGAAGCTCGCCCCCGCCGACCAGGCGGAGATGCCGGCAAAGGCGAGGAGGAACGGATTCGGGTTTCCCGCCGCCTGGGCGAGGCCCCTCCCCTTCCTGCGGTCCCGACCCAGGAGAATGCGATTCAGGAGGTCCCAGAACACGTGCGTCGCCGTGAAGCCCGCCACGAAGAGCACCACGACAATGACGGCGACGGAGGAGAAACCCAGGAAGGCGAAGAGGACCGTGAGGAAGATCCAGAGAGCAAGCCATTGCGGGCGATCCAGACGGGAGATGCGGGAGGCGAGCCCGGGGAGGCTCGCGTAGAGGAGGGCCGCGAGCGATAGGCCGAAGCCCACCAGGGCCGGAAGGACGGCCAGGGTCCCCACGCCCGCTCCCGCGAGGATGACGGCGACGGAGAAGTTCGCGAAGCCCACGAGCAGGAGAGCCCGGGTCGGCCCAGACTCCCAGAGCGAGTCGCGCAGCGCCCGGTAGGCCGCGCGCACCGCCGGGAGGTGTCGTCGGAGGGCGAGCCGCGAGCGAAGGGCCTCCCGCCTCCGCTCTTTCCCAATCTCCTCCGGCCGTCGACCCCCAAGGTCACGGACAGGGCTGCCCTCCGGGCGGATGCGTTTCTCGGGGTCACTCGGCCCGTGACCCGATTGGCGAGGCGGCTGGCTCACCGATGCGAACCTCGGGGCCGGGCTCGCTCCTGCTATGCCTTTACACTTGCGCGCCCGTTTTGCGCCCTGAGAATGGCTCCGCGAGGCCGGCTCTGAATCGAGGCGCCGCGCCCTAGCCGAGGGTTTTCCTCCCCTCAAGATAGGGCCGGAGGACCCTGGGAACGGTCACCGTCCCGTCCTCCTGCTGGTAGTGCTCCAGGATCGCCACCAAGGCCCGGGAGGTGGCGATGGCCGTGCTGTTCAGTGTGTGGACGAGCCGCTTGGCGCCGCCTCGCTTCCCGACCTTGACGTTCAGCCGCCGAGCCTGGTAGTCCGTGGCGTTGGAGCACGAGACCACCTCGACGTACTTGCCCTGCCGCGGCGACCAGGCCTCCAGGTCGTACTTCTTGGCCGCCACCGTGCCGATGTCCCCCGTGCACACGTTCACAATCCGGTGGGGGATCTCCAGCCGCTGGAAAATCGCCTCCGCGTTCCCGATGAGCTCCTCGTGGTACGTCCGCGAGTCCTCCGGGGGGGAGAAGATGAACTGCTCCACCTTGTTGAACTGGTGCATGCGGAAGAGGCCCTTCGTGTCCACGCCGTGGGCGCCGATTTCCTTCCGGAAGTTCGTGGAGATGCCCGCGTAGCGGAGGGGCAGCGCCTCCTCCGCCAACACCTCGCCCATGTGCATGGCGGCGATGGGATGCTCCGAGGTCGCGATGAGGTAGAGGTCCTCGTCCTCCGCCTTGTACATCATCGTCTCGAAGTCCTCCAGGTCCACCACGCCCTCGTACGGCCGGCGGCGGATCATGAAGGGCGGGAGGACGGGGAGGTACCCCCGCTCCCGGACGAAGTCCAGGGCGAACTTCTGGAGGGCCAGGTCCAGGAGGACCAGGTCCCCCTTCAGGAACACGAACCCCGCCCCGGACACCTTCCGCCCCCGCTCGAAGTCCCCCCAGTCGGCGGCCTCCATGAGCTCGCCGTGAGGGCGGAGCTCGAAATCGACCTCCCGCGGCTCCCCCCACCGGCGGAGCTCCACGTTGTCCGAGTCGTCCTTGCCCACGGGGACGTCGGGGTCCAGGATGTTGGGAAGCCGCATGAGCGCGGTGTCGATGGAGGAGCGCACGGAGTCGAGGTACGCCTCCAGGTTCTCGATTTGCCCGCCCAGCTTCGTAGCCTCCTGGGTGAGGTCCCCCAGGTCCTCCCCCGCCGACCGGGCCGCCGCGACCCGCTTGGACAGCGCGTTCCGCCGATGCCGGAGTTCGTTCACCTTCACGGTGGTCTCCCGCCAGGCGCGGTCCCAGGCAATGAGCTCGTGGAGGCTGGCCAGCTTCTCCTCATCCCCCCGCTTCTTCAGGTCGGCCTCCACGACCTCCGGGTGTTCGCGGATGAGGTTGATGTCCAACATTCCGCGTCGAAAGCCCACCCGGCGGTATAAAGACTTGGCGCGCTGGGTCTCCCGCCAAAGCCTTATTCGGCATCGGGGAAATCCGGAGAGGGCGACCCCCTTTGCCGGGCATCGTGTGGCAACCAGATCCCTCCCTCGTGGAGGGAGCCAACATCACCCGCTTCATGGCCAAGCACGGCCTGGCGACCCACGATGCACTGCTTCGGAGGAGCGTCGAGGACAACGAGTGGTTTTGGGAGGCCGCCTTGGAGGACCTGGGGATCGAGTGGTACGAGCCCCCGGACCGGGTCCTCGATCTGAGCGAGGGAAAGCCGTGGGCCCGTTGGTTTCCCGGGGGCAAGATCAACCTCGCGCACAACGGATTGGACCGCCATGCGGAGGGAGGGGCCCGCGAACGCGTGGCGTGCATCTGGGAGAGCGACGAGGGCGAGACCCGTCGGACCACTTACGGCCACCACTTCGAGGAGGCGAACCGCCTGGCGCACGCCATGGTCGCCTCCGGGGTGGAGCCCGGCGACACCGTCGGGATCTACATGCCCATGGTCCCCGAGGTCATCAGCGTCCTGTTCGCCTGCTGGAAGGTGGGGGCCATCGCCGTCCCCATCTTCAGCGGGTTTGCCGGGAAGGCCACGGCCACCCGACTCGTGGACGCGGGAGCGAAGCTCCTGTTCACCGCGGATGGGTACCGCCGCCGCGGCAAGACCATCCCGCTGAAGGAGGAGGCGGACCGGGCCGCCGACCTGGCCCCGAACGTCGAAAAGGTCATCGTGCTGAGGCGCCTCGGTCGATCCGCCCCCCGGAATGCGAAGCGGGACGTGGCCTGGTCTGACTTCATGCGGGACCAGCCGGCGGTGTTCGAGACCCGACACCTGGCAAGCGAGCACTACGCCATGATCATCTACACGAGCGGGACCACCGGCCGCCCCAAGGGGGCCGTTCACACCCACGTCGGCGCCCTGGCCCAGGCCACCAAGGAGATCGGCTACGGCTTCGACCTGAAGCCCGAGGACGTCTTCTTCTGGGTCACGGACATCGGCTGGATGATGGGGCCCTGGATGGTCATCGGGGTCTCCACCCTCGGCGGGACGATGGTCATGATGGAGGGGACGGTGGACTACCCGCGGCCCGACCGCCTCTGGCGGATGACGGAGGACCACCGCATCACCCAGCTTGGCATCAGCCCCACGGCCATCCGTCTCCTCATGAAGTCCGGCGAGGAGTGGGTGACGAAGCACGACCTCTCCAGCCTCCGCATCCTGGGAAGCACCGGGGAGCCGTGGGACGAGGAGTCCTGGATGTGGTTCTTCGAGAAGGTCGGCGGCCGGCGCGCCCCCGTCATCAACATCTCCGGGGGAACGGAGATCCTGGGGTGCTTCCTCTTCCCGCTCCCCATCGTGGGCCTGAAGCCCACCACCCTGGGGCGGGGCCCCGCCCTGGGCATGGACGTGGACGTGGTGGACGAGGAGGGCCGGTCCATCCGGGGGGAGAAGGGCTATCTCGTGGCCCGAAGCCCCTGCCCCAGCATGACCAAGGGCCTGTGGAGGGATCCCGACCGCTACGTGAAGACGTACTGGTCCCGGTTCGACGACGTGTGGGATCACGGTGACTGGGCGACCGTGGACGAGGACGGCTACTGGTTCCTCCACGGGCGCGCCGACGACACGATCAAGGTGGCGGGGAAGCGCATCGGTCCCAGCGAGGTGGAGGGCGC
>JBHIDH010000047.1:0-8427 GCA_046759985.1 Thermoplasmata archaeon | reverse complement strand
TACCCCCAGCTCGCGTTCGAGGCGGGAGACGCCATGGCGCTGCGATTTCCCGACGACAGCTTCGATGCCGCCGTCTCCGGGCTACTGCTGAACTTCCTCCCCGACGCCGCAGTGGCCGCCCAAGAGATGCGGCGAGTCGTTCGCCCTCGCGGGATGGTTGCCGCACACGTCTGGGACTACGCCGATCGGATGGAGCTTCTGCGCCACTTCTGGGACGCCGCCACAGCGATAGACCCCGCCGCCGCCGCCCTCGACGAGGGAAGGCGGTTCCTGATCTGTGACCCCGGGGCGCTGACGAGCCTTTTCCGAGAAGCAGGCCTCGAGGCCGTGGAGACCGCGTACATCGATCAGCCCATCGTGTTCCGCGACTTCGACGACTGCTGGAAGCCGTTCCTGGGCGGCCAGGGTCCCAGCGGGGGCTATGCGATGGGTTTGAGCGAGGAGGCCCGGGAACGCTTCCGGGCGCATCTGCAGGCCGCCTTGCCGGCCAACCGCGACGGGGGCATCCCGATGATCCTCCGGGCCTGGGCCGTGCGGGGCCTGCGTCCGCCCTAGCCGCCGCTGATGGATGGGAGGGCCACATCCTCGGATGGGCTCCACTCCCGCCGCCTCCCAAGCCTGAAGTATCCTCACTCCCTGCCGAGGCTATGGGGGATCGTGGAGCGGTGACGGAGCAGACCCTGAAGGCCTTTCTGGAGGCCTTCAACCGGCATGACTTGGACGCCATCATGGAGTTCTTCGGGGACGAGTGCACCCTCGACGCCCCGCGGGGCCCGGATCCCTGGGGACGATGCTATTCAGGGAAGGAGGAGGTACGGAGGGGCCTCCGCGCCCGTCTCGAAGGCATCCCGAATGTCCGCTACGGGGAGGACCGCCACTGGGTGTGCGGAAACCGGGCGGTCTCGGAATGGCGCCTCACCGGGACCACCACGGACGGTGTTCACGTGGACGTGCGAGGATGCGACCTTCTCGAGTTTCGGGATGGGAAGATCGCGCGAAAGGACGCCTACTGGAAGATGGTAGAGTAGGGATGTACTGCGCATCCAGAGGGACATGACTTGATTCTGTCACTGGACAAAGGCAAAACGATTATGGTCTAGGTCTATGTCGCTCAGGGTGGGGGAGGAACGTGAGGTTCGAGTACGCTGCAATACGGGTCCGGGACCTTGACAAAGCAATAGAGTTCTACAGCGAGGTTCTGGGCCTCCGATTCCTCCGAAGACGGAAGATGGAGTGGACGGGAGGAGAGATCGCCATGTTCAAGGATCCGCAGTCAGGACAGATGCTGGAGCTGAACTGGTACCCCGATGCGGAGTACCGGGAAGGCGACGAGCTTGACCACCTCGGCTTTCAGGTCGAGGATGCGGAGACGGCCCTCGAGAAGCTTGTCCATGCGGGATGTGAGGTCGCCTATCCGATGGAAGATCGCGGCGAGTACATGTACGCATGTGCCATCGACCCCGACGGGATCTGGATCGAGATCTACTCGGAGAAACCGTGACCGCGGCCGGGTCGCCTCAGGTGGGAGGAGTGTGCCGCAGGAAAGACGTAGGGAGACGGAGGCCGTGAGGAGGTGGCTGGGCACTCGGAAGGCCCAGTCCGCGGTCACGCTTCCCGACGGAGACGTGCACGAGGGCACCAGGACCGTCATCGCCAGGCCCATGGCGGCGGGACAGGGAGTGCTCATGGAGGCCGAAGGGGAGGTTTCCGGCATGGGTCCCTGGGAGGCCCTCAGAAACGCGGGCGGTCCCCCAGACGCTTCATGACGCGTTCAACCAGTCAGCCTCACGGGCCTGGCCTCGGCCAAAAGGATTCTTAGGGAGGCACGCCTTAGACGCGGAAGGCGGGAGGCATGGACCGAGAGCAGGCGCGGGAGGCGCTGAACGCGGGTCGCTACGCCATCCTGGAGGAGCTGGGGGAAGGGGGGAAAGGGGTCGTCTACACGGCCCTCGACACGACCCTCGATCGGGTCGTCGCGGTCAAGGTGTTGAAGGCCGAGGGCCTCGACCGGGAGGCGTACGCCCGCTTTCAGCGCGAGGCCCAGGCGGCGGCCCGGTTGACCCAGGCCAACGTCGTCGCCACCTACGACATGGGGGAGGAGGATGGCCGGTACTTCCTCGTCATGGAGTACGTGGACGGCACCAGCCTCCGGGACCTGCTGGAGGGTCAGCCCGAGGGCCATCTCGACCTCGCGACCCTGCTGCGCCTCGGCCAGGACCTCTGCCGAGCCCTCGCCTATGCCCACGCCCATGGCGTCCTGCACCGGGACCTCAAGCCCGAGAACGTCATGGTCACGAAGGACGGAACGGCCAAGCTCATGGACTTTGGTCTGGCCTTGGCCCTGGACAAGCCGCGGATGACACCCAGCGGGACCATGGTGGGCACCCCGGCCTACATGTCCCCCGAGAACGCCCTGGGGAAGACCTCCGACGCCCGCTCGGACCTCTACTCCCTGGGCGCCGTCCTCTACGAGATGGCCACGGGCCGGCCTCCCTTCCCGCACGAGGACAGCCTGAAGGCCATCTACAGCCACATCCACGACACGCCCGTAACGCCTTCCCGCCTGAACGCGGACGTCACCTCGGGACTCGAAGAGGTCATCATGCGCCTCCTGGCCAAGGACCCGGCGGGGCGGTATCAATCCGCGCCCGACGTGTCCCGCGCGCTGGAGCAGATCGCGGAGAGCCTGGGCAGGGGACCCTCCGATACATCGGCCGCGCAGGAGAAGGCAGCCGGACCGCGGGCCCCCACGCCCGAGCCGAGGAAGGCCCTGCCCCTCATCGGCCGGGAGGCCGAGGTGGGCGCCTTACACGCCTTCGTGGACGGGGCCGCACGGGGCGAGGGAGGTGTGGTCTTCCTCACGGGCGAGGCGGGCATCGGGAAGACGCGGCTCGGAGAGGAGACGGCGGCCTACGCGGCCCTCCGGGGCACCCGAGTGCTTCGGGGTCGCTCCTACCCGGGACAGGGAGCCGTCCCCTACGCCCCTTGGATCGAGATGCTGCGCGAATTCGTGCGGGAGGCGCCGCGGCAGCTCCTCTACAAGGTCAGCGGCGCGTACGCGGCGGACCTCGGCAAGCTGGTCCCGGAGCTCCTCGAGAAGGTGGGCCCCGCCCCCACCCCGACCCTCGGGCATCCCGACCAAGAACGCCTCCGTCTCTTCGAGGCGGTCAAGGAACTCTGCCTCCTCCTCTCGCAGGAGACGCCGCTCCTCCTCTTCCTGGACGACCTGAACTGGGCCGACCCGGCCTCCCTGGAGCTCCTCCACTACGTGGCCCGTCGCGCGTCCGGCAGCTTCCTCCTCCTCCTGGGGGCCTACCGGGACGTCGAGGTGATGGAGGGCTCGGCGCTGTCGCAGCTCCTCTTCGACCTCAACCGCGAGCGGCTCCTGGAAACGGTCACCCTCCCCCGGCTCCAGCCCCTCCACGTGGCCGACATGATTACGGCCTCCCTGGGGGAGGAGGAGATCAGCGAGGCGTTTCGCGACCTCGTCTTCGCCAAGACGGGGGGCAACCCCTTCTTCGTGGAGGAGGTCCTCCGTTCCCTCGTCGAGGAGGGGGTGATCTTCAAGACCGGCGACCGCTGGGACCGGCGCCCCATCGCGGAGATCCGGATCCCTTCCAGCGTCCGGGCCGTCGTGCGGCAGCGCCTCGATCGGCTGGATGAACGGTGCAACCGCGTCCTGGCCCTCGCCGCCGTGCAGGGCCGGGAGTTCGACTACGAGGTGCTGAAGCGGGTCAGCCTGGTGGAGGAGGACAACCTGCTGACCTCCCTCGAGGATGCCCTGCGAGCCCGCCTGATCAAGGAGCGGGCCCTGGCCCCGCGCCGTTCCGTGTTTGCCTTCGCGGACGCCCAGGTCCGGGACGTCCTCTACGACGGGCTGAGCCTCATCCGTCGGCGGCAGTATCACGCCAAGACGGCGCGCGCCCTCGAGGAGTTCCCCCAGGGAGAGGAGGGGGAACGGGTCGCCCTCCTGGCCTACCACTACGTCCTCGCGGGGGACGCGGCGAAGGCCCTCGACTACTCCCTCCAAGCCGGCGAGGCCGCGGCCCGGGTGTACGCCTACGAGGAGGCCAGCCAGCACCTCACGACCGCGCTGGAGCTCCTGGAGGAGGCGGAGCACGAGCCCGGCCTCACGGCGCGGGTCCTGGATCAGCTGGGGGATGCGACCTCCTACCAGGGCGAGCCGGACACGGCCATCGGGCACTGGCGGCGGGCCGCGAGCATCTACCGGGATCTCGAGGAACGGGTGCGACAGGGCGAGGCCCTCCGCAAGGTGGCCTATGCCTTCTTCATGGAGAAGCACGACCAACGCGAGGCGTCCCGATGGTACGAGAAGGCCCGGCTCATCTTGGAGGCGGAGCCCCGGGGCATCGAACTCGCCCGGCTCTACAACGACGTGGCCCGCCTGGGGTGGCGGCGAGGGGAGGACCCCCTGGGCGCCGCCGTCATGGCACAGAGCGCCCTGGAGCTCGCCCAGACCTTGGACGCCCCGGACGAGGTCTCCCACGCGTACCAGACCCTGGCCCTCCTGATGCCCACGAAGGACAAGGCGCGCACGATGGAGTACCTCGAGAAGGGGTTGGAGATCGGTCGAGAGGGGAAACGCTACGATTCCACCCGCGCCTACGTGAACCTGGGAGCTGCCCAGGCGGGCATCAAGGGCGACGTCCCGGGGGCCATCGCGACCTACGAGGAGGGGTTGGACTACGTGCGCCAGGCCGGCTTCTCCTCCTATCGGGAGTGCCTTCGGGCCGAACTCGCCTACTCCGGATACCTCCCCTTGGGGGCGTGGGACGAGGCCGTCGAACTCGCGGGATCCCTCCAGGAAACGCCCGTGATGTGCAAGCTCCATGGCGTCCTCTATCCCCTCGTGACCCTGGGTCTGGTGGACCTGTACCAGGGGCGGTGGGGGGAGGGTGAGGAGCGGCTGAAGGCCGCCCTGGAGGCGGCCGCCACCTTCGAGGAGGCGACGTTCGTGGCCCCGCAGGTCGGTCTGGGGCGCCTCGCCCTGGAGAGGGGGGACTACCAGGCGGCGGAGGAACATCTGCGGACGGCGTGCGGGATCCTGCGCAAGGCGGGCGACCACATCGACTACGTGCGGCAACTCGTGCTGCCCCTCTCCCTCCTCGCGGAGCTCGCCCTGCGCACCGAGCGGCCCGAGGAGGCGGCCGCCTACGCGGAAGAGCTCGCCGGCCTGGTGGACCTCCTGGACGAGGAGTGGGCGCGCGCGTACGGCCACCGGGTGCAGGGCCTCATCGCGCTGGGCGGGGCAGACTGGGGCACGTCCGAAGAGTCCTTGAGGAGGAGCATCGAGGCTTGGGGGAAGCTCAAGTGGCCTTACGAGCGCGGGCGGACCCTGTACGACCTCGGGACGATGTACCAGCAACAGGGCGACCGGGAGAAGGCGGGCGCGGCCCTCGATGAGGCGCTCTCGGTCTTCACCGATCTGGGAACGGAGACCGATGTGGAGAAGGTCCTCGCCCGGAAGGACCTCCTCAAGGCGTGAGCCGCCTCACCGACCGGGCCCCGGGCCTTACTCCTTCCAGGCCCCCCAACTCGCCCAGATCAGGCCGAGGTTGACCAGGAGAATCGGGACGGTAATCACCAGGGACTCCGAGGCAAGCGCGCCGAACACGCCCGCGATGCCGAGGATGTTGGCGATGACCCCGAAGGCCCCCAGGCCGATGGCCCCCGCGTAGGCGGACTTCTGTCCCCACAGGACGAGGGGCAGGAGAATCACGCTCACGACGAGGAAGAGGGCGCCCACGTAGGCGGCGGAGACCGTGGGGCCCCCGGACACCTGCGCCAGCGCGATCCAATAGACCAGAACGGCGTACACGGCGATGGCCAGTAAGGTGGCGAAGACCACCTGGCCCTTGGCACTCAGCTTCGGCGCTTCCATCCTACCACCGGGGGGGGAGGAGGGGTGCACAACTTATTACTTTCGCGGGGATGTTGGCGGGTTCGGTGGCCCGGCGAGGGGATACACTGCTGGCGTCTGGCCCTAGGCCACAGCCCAGCCCATTCCCGATGTGGCGTGCAGAGCTGCAAGGAGAGGGGTCGCCTTGCCCGCCTCGGCGGGCCCAGTGACGGGCTAGTCCTCCCGCGCCATCTCCGCTTCGGCCCGTCGTCGGAGTTCCTCGGGGGGCACATCCTCAACGTGGGTGGCGATCCACCACACGTTTCCGAACGTGTCCTTCACCCCCGCGGTCCGGTCCCCGTAGAACTGATCCCCTGGCTCCCGGAGGGACTCCGCCCCCGCCTCGAGGGCGCGTCGGTAGGTCGCATCCGTGTCGTTCACGTACATGTAGAGGTGGGCAGGCTGCAGTTCCGTCCGCTCGGTCGGCTCGCCCATCATCACCACGGAATCGCCGACACGCACCTCGGCGTGGAGAACGGTCCCGTCCGGACGTGAGTGGCGTTCCTTTTCTTCCGCGTGGAAGGTGGTCTTCATGAAGTCAATCAGCTGGGCCACCCCTTGCACGACCAGGTACGGGGTGACCGCGTGGTAGCCCTCCGGAATCGGTTTGACTCCCATGCGACTTCCTACCGAAATGGGTGCACTTACGTGTTGTGGGACACCGGTCTCCGTTTTCGCGGCAGGTGAGGGGTCCGACGTCCCGGTTCACACGGCGAGTGGCGCCACATCCCCCTTTAGGCAAGCGCGCCTTCGCAAGATCGTTTTCTTTCGCCCCAACGGCACCTGCCCTTCTCGTCTGTGACGCCTGAAGACCGTCGTCCTTACAGTCGTAAAGCGGTAGACCAGAGTAGGACGGTGTGGATACCCCCACAATGATCCGAGAGCCTTCGGTCGCGGACCCGTCAGGCAGTCAGACTCCTCCGGCGTATGCGGACGTCATCGCCTCCCTGCAGGGTGTCTCCAAGATCTACGAAATGGGTGCCGTGAAGGTTCACGCCCTGCGGGGAATCACCCTGAATATCGCTCGGGGGGATTTCATCGTCCTACTGGGCCCGAGCGGCTCGGGAAAGACGACTCTCCTCAACCTGGTGGGAGGCATCGACTTCCCTACGGAGGGGCAGATTCGGGTGGACGGGGTTGACCTCACGGACCTGGACGAGAGGGGTCTGACCACGTTTCGTCGGGAGAAGGTGGGGTTCGTCTTCCAGTTCTTCAATCTCATCCCCACCCTCACTGCCAGGGAGAACGTGGAGATCGCCGCCCGGCTCGTCGAGAAGCCCCTTTCTCCGGACGACGTCCTGAAGAAGGTCGGCCTGGGAACGCGCATGGACCACTTCCCCAGCGAGCTGAGCGGGGGGGAGCAGCAGCGAGTCGCCATCGCACGGGCCCTCACAAAACGTCCTCCGCTCCTCCTCTGCGATGAGCCGACGGGGGAGCTCGACCACGAGACGGGGAAGAGCATCCTTGGCCTGCTGCGACGACTGAATCGGGAGGCGCGCATCTCGGTGATGCTCGTCACCCACAACAGCGTCATCGGCACGATGGCCGACAGGGTTCTCCATCTGCGCAGCGGCGAGCTCGCGAGGGTGGAGGTGGTGCAGAACCCGCGGCCCCCGGAGTCCCTCAGGTGGTAGCATGTCCCTCCTCGGGCGGAAGTGGCGCCGCGACATGGCTCGAGCCAGGGGTCAGTTCCTCGCCGTCTGGGCCATGGTCGTCCTCGGGGTGGCCCTCTTGGCGTCGGTCTACGGCGCCTACACGAACCTCCGGATGTCCGTCGATGGGACGTACGAGGAGCTGAACTTCGCGGATTTCGTCATCGCGTTCAGTCCGGCGCCCCAATCGGTGGCTGACGAGGTGGCTGTGCTCGATGGCGTAAAGAATGCGCAGGGCCGCCTGGTCCTCGAGGCGCCCCTCTCGTTGGGGGAGGGAAAGGTACCGGTGGTCGGCCGCCTCATCTCGATTCCTGAGGGCGGTCCCGGGACGGTGAACACCCTACGCGTCGTCTCGGGCCGGTTGCCAACCCCAAGGGCCGCCGAGGTCCTCATCGAACAGCGCTTCGCGGAACATCACGGGATCGAGATCGGGGGGGCGCTGTCCTTGGTCAACTCCACGGGCCAGTGGCCCTACGAGGTGACCGGGGTAGCCGTCAGTCCGGAGTACCTCTGGCCCGCGCGCAATCTCCGCGATCACATGCCCGATGTGTTGCGCCGATGGGGCGTCCTCTTCCTGCCTGAATCGGATCTCCAGGCCTTCGCGGCGCTGCCCGGCCTCGCCAACCAGGTGGCGGTGACGATCCTTCCCGATGCGGCGGAGGATCGCGTCGTGGCCGATGCCCTGACCCTGCTGACTCCCTACGGCGTCACCGACGTCGTCACGCGCAAGAACCAGCCCAGCGACATGGTCATCCGGCTCACGGTGGATGCCCTCGCCCAGCTGGCCCTCATTCTCCCCCTCTTCTTCCTCATCATCGTGGCCCTGAGCACCTACGTCCTCCTCAGCCGGCTCGT
>JBHIDH010000046.1:0-8482 GCA_046759985.1 Thermoplasmata archaeon | reverse complement strand
GGGCTCAGCCGGATCTGAATAGGCGACCCTCGCCATGGCGGGGTATTGTCATGACAATCAACAATGAGCCAGGATCCGTTTGGACTTGAAGGATAGTTATTCGCCTGGTTTTTTGCCGGTAAATGGGCGCGCAAATCCTGGCCCACGCATTCTTATTCAAATCGAACTTGGGACCCTCCTGCGCCGCAAAGGAGAACGAATATGAGAATCATGGTAAGCAGCGTGTTTGTGGACGACCAAGACAAGGCCCTTAGGTTTTACACCAAGGTCTTGGGGTTTGTCAAGAAAAAGGAACTGCCGGCAGGGGAATTCAAGTGGCTGACGGTCGTCTCGCCGGAAGGACCAGACGATATGGAGCTGCTACTTGAGCCAAACGCCACGCAAATTGCCAAGACGTACCAGAGAGGTTGCTTTGAGGCAGGCATCCCCGCAACGTCCTTTGCCGTTGGGGATATTCAGAAGGAGTACGAAAGAATGAAGAAGCTTGGTGTCGCGTTTCCTCAGAAGCCCACAAAAACGGGACCGGTAACCGTCGCCGTGTTTGACGATACTTGCGGTAACCTCATACAGCTCGTTCAGGGCTAGTCACTGCCGGCAGAAAAGGCTCCCTTCGAGGACTTGCCCCGAAGTCCCCATCGACATGAGACTACCAATCGTCGGCGAATTCCACGAGTTGGGTCGAGGCCGGACCTTGTGAACGGGATCATTGTCTTCCCGGCCTCAAGAGCTTCTTGACGGTGCGGGCGCGCCGTCGCTGACCATCAACCAATCTGCGACAGCCCACCCATGCGCCACATGACCAACGCTGGATGCAACCTACTGCCAGAGGGTCCCTGGCTTCTGTTTACATTGAGAGCTTGGCCCACGCAGTCACTCGTTCATGGGGAGGGCCATCCCTCGGAAGGGTCCCATTCCCGTTGGAAGGCGCACCAGGGAGTAGGCGCGAGGTTTCTCTGGCGCTGCGTTCCCCGCGAGGGCTCCTCTCGAGCGTTTAGACACCCGTTGCCTGCAGCGGTGGGACGGACGGTGGATATCCTGGAACTCCCAACGTTCGGGGGTTCCAGGGGGCCGTGTGGCCCCCAGACATCTGGTTAGTGGCTCGCTTAAGGCTTCCCGCCTCGGCGCACCACCATCATGGCGACCACGGCAAGAGCCAGGGCCACGATGCCGATTCCCAGTCCCGTGTAGACAAGCGCCAAGCCGGCGGTGCCAACAGTTCCCGCCGGACCAGCTTCACCTGCTGGACCTGCGGGTCCTTCTGGTCCCTGCGGCCCAGTTGCCCCAACAGGTCCCTGCAGCCCTTCTGGCCCCTCAGGTCCTTCCGGTCCTGTAGGCCCCGGAGGCAAGACAAGAGGCTCGAGGGTCACCATGATCCACGAGAAGTCTAGCGTGGCCGGGTCTCTGCAGCTGGCATAGTGACCAGAAGGTGTCCATCCAGTCCCCGTCTCGTCGGCGTCCCAGTAGGCCACGGACAACCCGAAGGTGGCATCCGGGGCGAACTGGACATCCTGATTTAGGGTATCACTCGTCGTGAGCGGCCTCCGCATCTCGAAGATCCAGGTCCCAGGGGCTCCCTGGGCGCTCATGTTGGTGTGCGACCAGACCCCGTAGAGCTCGTTCCCCTGGGTGTCGTCAAATCGATCGGTGACACTCGACGCCCACTCGTCGTCAAAGTTGCCGATGGGATCGTTGCCACCTGTGTAGTTGGGTCCTCCTGCGGGCACTCCCGGGCCCGTGTCGAGCTCCCAATGCCAGATGTCGACGTTCCCCAGGCCTCCGCCCATGTCCGGCGTCGCCGCGGGGTCAATCTGCCAGAGGATGGCCAAGGCCCCCGAGAGAAAGTGGTCTGCCGGGTCATAGTCGAAGTCGTCATCGATCATGGCGAGGACGTAGATGTTCGCGTCGTCATAGGCGACCTTTAGCTGCAACGAATCGACGAGCCGCTCCGAGGTCGCCAAGGGCCGAATCAATGTGATGGTGGTCGGCGCGATGGCCGACCAGTCGTCCGCGAGGCCGTCGATCACGATCCCAGTGTGCTTGGGGGCAGAGACGGCCACGTCGGCTGACACGGGCTGGGCGAGGACTACTACCAGTGCAAGCGCGGTGGCCACCGAAGTGAGGAACGTCAACATGTTCCTCCGAGTAGCGATTTCACTCATGTCATTTCCATCCTGAGGAGGGACAATCCCCCTTCCAGGCCGGCCCAAACGGGGGAGCCTCAGTAAATGCATTCTATATATTGTTCATAAAAACATGACAGTTATCTTACCATTGATATCCACCAACCCCCAGCGGAATCGCCGAAATCGCCGAAATCCCCGGGCGAAGGGACCGGGGGCAGTGGAGGTGGTAATCTCCGTGAGTCAGGGACGGGCCGCCAAGGATTATCAGGCCCTCGGAAGCGACATTCGTCTCAAGGTTTTGAGAGAGCTGCTGAGGGAAGATTGCAGCATCTCCGACCTGTCCGAAGCCGTAGGCCTCCGGCCCGTCACGTTGCGGTACCACCTCAACATCCTCGTTGGTGATGGCCTAGTGGAGAGGTCGACCAGGCGTCGAGAAGGGGAGGTGGGCAGGCCCCCGATCCGCTACCGGCTTCGCCGCGAAGGAATCGTCCAGGGCTTCCCGCCGAGACAGTACGGGATGCTTGCGGAGATCCTGCTCGGGATCATCCAGGGCGAGCTGAAGCCGCGGGATTCGGAGCGGGCGCTGGAGGCCGCGGGCCGGGAGGTCGGACGCCGCCTCATCGAGACCGTGGCGCGGGATGAAGGGGTCTCATCCTGGGGTCCCAAGGAGTTCGTTCGGTTCTACCTGGAACGAGCCCTGGCCCGCATGGGCCTGTTGAATGTGGTTGTCAAGCTGACCGATGACTCCGTTCGGTACCGTGCCCTTAGCTGTCCCTTCCAAGAGCTCGCCGTGGCCCATCCCGACCTGATCTGCGATCACCTCGACGTCGGCTTCCACAAGGGGGTCGCAGAGAGCCTAGGATCCAGCGTGCGCGAGGAGAGGTTGGCGTGCATCGGCCACGGAGACCCTCACTGCGAGTATCGCCTGAGATGGATCGGACATAAGGAGGGGGGTGCCTGACCCAGGAGGGCGATGACCTTTCGAGAAGACGATTCCTGAAGCTCGTCTCGGGAGGGGTCGCGGCCGGGGCGATGGGGCTCCTGGTTTCGGACCGGATTTTCGAGGTCGTAGGCTGGACCCCGACCGACTTCCGGGCGGTTGCGGATGATCGGAAGCAGTGGGTCATGGTAATCGACCTCGCCCGGTGCGACGGGTGCGGTGAGTGCACGAAGGGATGCAGCCGGGAACACTTCGTCCCGAAAGGGATGGAGTGGATCAAGGTGTTCAAGGTCGAGGACGAGTTGGGAGCCCAGTATTACCTCCCGCGCCCGTGCATGCACTGCGAGAACGCGCCTTGCGTCAAGGTGTGTCCGGTTGGCGCCACGTTTCGGAGGGACGACGGTGTCATTCTCATCGATCACGATCGCTGCATCGGTTGCCGATACTGCATGGCGGCGTGTCCCTACAACGCCAGGTCGTTCAACTGGGCCGAACCCGCCCACACCCTAGAGGAACTCCAGCACCCCTACTCCATCGAGGAACCCTGGCCTCACCGCGTGGGGACGGTGGACAAGTGCATGTTCTGCGCCCACTACGCCAAGGTCGGGAAGCTTCCTGCCTGTGCCCGCGCGTGTACCGCAGAGATGGGGGACGGGGCGATCTTCTTCGGGGACATGCGGGAGGACGCGGTGTCCAACGGGGTCGAGACCCTCCCCCTCGCGAAGACCCTCAGAGAGCGAGGGGGGTTTCGTTTCAAGGAGGAACTGGGGACCCGGCCACGCGTCTGGTACCTACCAGCAAGGAGTGCCTAGGATGGAGGCAGAGACCCCGGTGGACCCCATCCTTGTCCGACCTCTCCAGAGAACGACGTGGCGATTCTACGTCCTGTGTGGTGTCCTCGCTGCCGTCGTTGCGGTCGGTGTGGCCGGTTACGTCACCCAACTGCAGACCGGGCTGTCCGTGACCGGTCTGAATGACAAGGTCAGCTGGGGTCTCTACATTTCGAACTTTGTCTTCTTCATTGGCATCAGCCACGCGGGGACCCTGATCTCGGCCATCCTGCGGGTGAGCGGCGCAGAGTGGCGGAGGCCGATTACCAGGATGGCTGAGTCGATCACCGTCATCGCCATCGTGATTGCTGCGGTATTCCCGATCATTGACCTGGGCCGACCGGACAGAATCGCCAACGTCTTCCTCTACGGCCGCATCGAGTCGGCGATTCTGTGGGACTTCGTGAGCATTTTCACCTACATGACGGGAAGCATCATCTATCTGAGCCTCCCGATGATCCCTGACGCCGCCATCCTTCGGGCGAAATACCGCCTGGGCCGGTTTCGGGCGTTCCTCTATAAGCTCCTGGCAAGGCGATGGACGGGGAGTCGACTGCAGCGAATCGGCCTGCGAAAGGCCATCGGACTCATGGCGATCATCATCATCCCCGTCGCCGTTTCCGTTCACACCGTCGTGTCCTGGATCTTCGGGATGACGCTGCGCGTGGGCTGGCACACCGCGATCTACGGTCCGTACTTCGTCGTCGGGGCCATCTTCTCCGGCATTGCCACCATCATCGTTGCCATGGCGGTCTTCCGGCGGGTCTATCACCTCGAGAAGTACCTCACCCTGAAACACTTCCGAAACCTGGGGCTCCTGCTCCTGGCGCTCGACATCGCGATCATCTACTTCAGCCTGAGCGATTACCTCACGGCCGCCTACGGGAGCCAGACCCAGGACGTCCGATGGCTGGCGGCGCTCTCCACCGGCCCGTACGCCGTCCTCTTCTGGGGGATGTTCATCGGGGGGTTCATCCTCCCGGCGGTCCTCCTCAGCCTGAAGCGCACGCGCTCCGTCGCGGGCATTACGATCGCCGCCATCCTGGTGGCCGTCGCGATGTGGGTGGAGCGGTTCCTGATCGTGGTCCCGACGATGGCCGTCCCTCAGGTCCCCTTCGACTGGGGGGTCTACCAGCCGACGTGGGTGGAGTGGTCCATCACGGCCGCGTCCGTCGCGGGGTTCGCGCTCCTGTACGCCATCTTCTCGAAGCTCTTCCCCATCGTCTCCATGTGGGAGGTGGCGGAAGAAACGGAGGCCCTGGCCGAGGTCGTGGCTGAAGGCGAACGGGTGACGACATGAGAGCGGCAGGGGTCGTCCTGGCCATGTGTGGTCTCCTGATCGGAGCCCTCCTCGTGCTGCCCGCCCCGGTCGACATAGCCCCCGGTGCCCAGGCCAGCCACAGGGGGGACATCCTCTGTCCCGCGGGCGCCCAGCCCACGGGGGACGGGGTTCTCGCCCCCGAGGAATATATGGAGAACTTCTTCGATCCCCAGACGAAGACCCTGGTCTCCTTTCACTGTCTGGAGGACGCCAACCGAACGATGCACGTCGGGCTCATCAGCCCGTGGCCGGGCTGGACCGAGTTGAGGTTTCAGGCCACGGATGAGTGGAACGGCAGCTACAACGTGGTTCGACTCTCGATGGCCGGCGGCGAAGTGGTGGCCCTTGACGGGTACCGGGGGGCGACGACTCCCTTTGTGGACGATTTGACCCTTGGCGGAACGTACGACGTGATCGGTGCCGCTGGCGCCTCGGGCAGCGAGCACCAGATCTACGAATTCGCCTTTCCCCTGTTCTCGAACGATGTCTACGACAGCCGGCTCACACTGAACGGGTCGTTCTACTTTCAGTTGGCCTACGCGACCGATGAGGGGCCCTTCATGGAATCCCAGCCCCACTTCATCCAGATCGGTCAGTTCCCGACTCCAGGGACGCCGACCAGCCTCGAGCTCACCCCTCCTCCCGGGAACGTGGCATTGGAGGTTGCCGAGGTGCTCGTGACCCTCCGCGATGAGCGGGGGCAACCCCTGTCCCTCCGGCCCGTCTCCGCGTTCGTTCGGACGACGTTCGGGTTCCTCGATCTGGGGATCTCGTCCACCAACGCGCAGGGTGTCGCGTCCTTCGACTACGCCCCCAGGGATGGCGGGAGTTTTCTCATGGGGGCCGCCTTCCCCGGCGAGGACGGTCACCTCGCCAGCGTGTCGTGGGTGTCTCTGGTCGTGAGCGCGGTGGGGGAGGGGTTGAGCTTGCTCCCCCGGGACCTCCTCGTCATCCAGACCCTCATCGTCCTCGTGGTCGGCCTGGTCTGGGGGACCTACGGATACTCCCTGTTCCTTGTCAGACAAGCGCTGAGGGCGCCTCAGCAGGAGGGTCGCAGCAGGAATGACACCGAGCCACACGAATAGCGATACCTCGAGGCGGGAGGGGCCGACGCGTCCGACCTCCGGGACATCCCAGCGCCCGCCCGGAAGACGCCCGACGGGCGGCGCCTCGGCTCTGTTCGGGGGCCTGATCAGCCTCATCATCATCACGGCGGTCTGGGTCAGTTTGGCGACCCTCGCCGTACCCGCGTCCATCACCGTGCCGTTGTCTTCCGCCCCCGTTTCCGACGCAGACCTGGACGGGGATCCCGCCACGGGGGCGTGGGGGGATGCCCTGGTCGTGGACGTTCCGCTTGAGAACGGGGAGCCTCCTCCTTATGGGGTAGTCACGCTGTACGCGAAGCACGACGGTTCCAACCTCTACTTTCGGATCGACGGATCCATCGACGTTCCCTGGGTGGCCGTAGCCGACGACTACTTCTGGCTCGGGGTGCAGATATCCGCCACCGGTACCTCGCATCACGGCGGCGGAGATTGGGACGGAACCTTCTTTGGCCTGTGGAACGGGGAGGAGTATGCGCCACAGCCCGCCTATCCCCCTCGCGCCGTGGATACCCACGGCTTCGACCGTCCGCCTATCTCCGACCTCCTGCAGGACGTCCTCGGGACCCTCCGCTACACGGGGACCCAACCCCCCTACTCCTTCACGGCGGAATGGAGAAGACCGCTGAACAGTGAGGACGTGGATGACCTGACGTACGAGGCCGACAGCGCGACCACCTACAACTTCTTCGTCACCACGGATTCCGACGGCGGGGGAAGTTTCGGAGGGAACATCTCCCACCGGAGGATCACGAATCTCAACGTGATGAAGATCGAGGCGACGGGGTCGACCGGAATTCCTCCGACCATCGTCCACAATCCACCACAAGATGTCGTGACGGGCGAGGCGATTCGGCTCACCGCCCGCGTGGTCGACGCGGACGGAGTCGCCGACGTGCGGGTGAACTCGTCGGACGTCACCGGCGCCATGGCGAACGAGAGCATGACCCTGGAGGGGGCCATATACGTCCATACGCTGCCCCCCCAGAACGGCTCGGGAACCCTGACGTACTTCATCTGGGCCACGGACCCCGATGGCAACGAGGCACGAACAATCCGGTACAGCGTGCCCGTGGCGAAGCTGCTCCAGATTCCGACGATTCGGGCCGCTGTCTCGTCGGGTCCCGGGTGCCTGTTGGTGACGTGGGATGAAGGCCAAGAGGTGGATCGCGTCGGTTATCGGTTGTATCGGTGGAACGCGTCCCTCCGGGCCATGGAGCAAGTGGCAGAGCTTCCCGCCAATGTCACGCGGTACGAGGACTGCGCCCTTGAGCCGGACAAGGTCTACACCTATTGGCTCATTGCGTTCGACGAGGAGGACAACGAATCGCCGCCATCGATGATGGTCAGTGGCCGGACGGTGGGGCCTACGGAGCCCGGACCTGCTGACCTCACGGTCCCCCTCACCATGGCCGTCGCGGCTGGGATTGTTACCCTAGCTGTCGTAGTGCTGCTCCGTCGTCGGAGACCTCCCGAACAGCGTCGGGGGTCGCCGTAGGGATTCGCGTCCTCATCCCTCCGCCCTGAGCCTGAGCAACTGAAGGGCGACCAGACTCCCCAGGACGCTGCGGGCAATCGGGAAGATTCCGCTCAAGACGGCGGTGAGGGCGAGGAGGGGCAGGACAACTGGCCTCTGGTCACGGCGAAAGACGACCAGTGTGGCCACGAGGGAGACAGAGGCCAAGGAGACGAGAAACAGCGAGAGGGCGAGCGGAGGAAGGGGTGCGGGTGTTACGAAGAGCTGGTAGCCCGAACCCCAGGTGACGGTCGCCGAGACCATGAATGCCGCCGTTGGGAGAAGCGAAGTCAGCGCAGCAAGGGCGAACCCTGAGGCGAGCACGGCTGCGATTTGCCAGTAGCGTACACCGAGAGGAGACCTGGACCTGCCTACGGCCATCCAGCCAGTCAGGGCCAAGGTAACACCCGCCAGAGTCGGGCCGTAGGTGAGCAGCCAGGCCAGGAACGTCGGGGCCCGAAACCCCGTGTAGTAGAAGAAATCGATGCGCGCCAAGGCCGCGGCGAGGAAGATCAGGGGGAATCCGAGGAGAATCCATCGCATGGGTCTGACCCACCGGTCGCCCTCGTTGTGGCGTGAGCGTGGCCATGCGACGAGAGCCCACAGGGCGAGAGGAGCGGCAAACCACAGTGCATGAATCAGCTCCAAC
>JBHIDH010000045.1:0-8512 GCA_046759985.1 Thermoplasmata archaeon | reverse complement strand
TGAATCATGAAGGTGAAGAGGTACTCCTCCACCGTCTTCCGGACGACCCCGTCCCCGAGGGGGCGCTCCCGGACCTCCTCCAGCTCCCGCGGTCCCATGGCCTGGATGACCTCCACCGTCCGCGCGGTCACGCGGTCCCAGAGCCGTTCCAGATCCCGGACCGACGTCAGCGCCTCCTTGGCCTCACGGGACACGAGGCGCCCCGCCCCCGTGAGGAAGTCGTTGACCCAGAAGTCCTCTACCCGGATCACATGAAAGAGGGTGTCCCGGATGGAGTAGAAGCTGATTTCTGCGTTCCTCTCGAACGCGTCCGGGAGGGCTGCGAGGCGATCGAAGAGGGCCCGACGGACTGCGCGATTGAATCGCAGCATGGTGAGGGGGTCCATGGCGGCGGCAGGGCCGGGGAACCTAAAGGATTGCCGCACGGCGGTGCCCCTCCCAAAGCCTCTTATAATCAACTGTATTTGATTTTCTTCCACTATACTTGAACGGAGGCCTCATGCGGGCACGGGCGATGACGGCGGTTCTGGCGATCCTCCTCGGCCTGACGGCCTTGACGGGGGGCGCACCCGGCCAAGAGGGGAGCGTCTCCGCCCTCGTGATGTTTGACCTAGGTGACGGCGTCGTCCTCTGGCAGGAGGTCCTCCTCGCCGAGAACCGCACGGGCATCAGGGCCACCGAAGACGCGGCGGGAGCCCTCGGCCTCTCGATCGAGGTGCTCTGGTCGGAGTTCGGTGCCTTCGTGGCGGACATCGGCGACCGCGATCCGGTCTTCCCCGAATACTTCCATCTGCTCCTCTGGAATGTCTCGAGGCAAGATTGGGAGCTCTCACCCGTCGGCGCCTCGGCCCTCCTCTTAGAAGAGGGGGAAAATCTCGGATGGCTTCTATCCGCCGACGATCCTGACTGGGATTTCACAAGCCCGTGGCCAGGCCCGAAGCCCCTTGCCACCCCGACGCACCCGTTTCCTGCAGCGGCCTTCCGAGGCAATCTCGCCAACAGCGGGGCCAGCGGGAGCGACGTGCCCGGACCCCCTGGACTGCGCTGGCGCTACAATACGGGAGGTGCGGAAATCGGCGCGAGCCCGGTCGGGGCTGGAGGAATCCTTTACCAGGTGACTCTCTTCAACGGCACCTACGCGCTTGACCTCCAGACCGGCGTGCAGCGATGGCGGGCCGAGGAAGTCACTGGTCTTTCGACCCCAGCCCTCTACAGGCAACCAGGGCAGATCGTCGTACCCTCACTAGGCGCTCGACCGCTTCCAGCCGACCTCATTGCCGGATCGCGAGATGGGGCTCTCTATCGTCTTCGTGGGGCAAGCGGCGAGGTCGCGTGGCGGGTCGTGCTCCAGGAGGTGGTAGCATTCACGGGCGTCGCCTCCTCGCCCAAGGTGAGTAAGGGTCGCGCCTTGGTTGGTGTTTTCAACGAGTCCGGCGGCGCGGGGGGCCTAGTCTCCGTGGACGTCAATGATGGGTCGCTCATCTGGCACCATGAAACGAGTTCGGTTCACATGTCTTCCCCAGCCGTGCAAAAAGGATCGGTGTACGTCGGACTCATGGGCCTCTTCAATGGGACCTCCCTGACCTGGGACCCACCCTACGGGCTCCTCAGCGTCTTTGAGGAAAACGGGACGGAACGGTGGATGTTTCCGACCTCCGGCCCCGTCGCCTCCTCTCCCGCCGTGGTCGACAGCGCCGTCTACTTCACCACCCGCGACGGCTACCTATACGCGGTGAGCACGGAGGGCTCGCTGCTCTTTCGCCGGAGCATCGGGCCGAGCACCTCCTCCCCCGCCATCGGGCTGGGCATGATCTTTGCGGCCTCGGGCGTCTTGGGCACGGGCGGTAACGTGACGGCCTTTGACCTCCAGGGGAACCTGCAATGGCGGTTCCCCCCCAACGGCCCCGTTCAGAGCTCCCTGACCCTCGCCTCGGGCACCCTCCTCTTCGCCACCAACACGGAGGCCGGGACCCTCTACGCCCTCGATGGCACCTCCGGAGAGGTCGTCTGGACCTACGTCCCGGAGCCTCACCAGTACATCCTCCCCACCCCGGTGGTCATCGATGGCGTGGTGGTGGTCGCCTCCGACAACGGCTTCGTCTACGCCCTCGGCCCCACGGAACCTCCGGCTTTGGCCGCAGGCACCCTCGCCGCCACCATCGTCCTCCTCGCGGGAATCCTCGTCGCCATGGCGATCCTCTTCTACGCCCGGAGGCTCCGAGCTTCTTGACCGCTCGACTTGGTGATCCGAAACTCGCCCTTTTGGTGGCGCTCGCCATCGTCCTGTCCGTCGCGGGGCTCTGGGCCGCCCTCCGCGCGCAGGCGCCCGCCCCCATCCCTCCGGCCACGGTCTCCGTCACGATGCGCATCGAGACGGCGGATTGGGTCCTCTCGTACGGGGCGACGACCTCCAACAACACCGTGCTGAGCTTCCTCCTCGAGGCCTCCGCCGTTCAAGGGTTCCCGGTCCAGTATCAGTACTGGGAGGACCTCGGGGCGAGCCGGGTGAACGCCATCAACGGCGTCCACGACGGAGAGGGAGGCCTCTTCTGGCTGTACTGGGTGAATGGGGAATTCGCCGGCGTCGGTGCCGACAGGTATATTCTCGAAGATGGGGATGCGGTCCTCTGGCACCATACGACCCCCCCGGCGGCCTGAGATGAACCTGGCGGCCCCCTTCCGGATGACCAGGGAGAAGAACACCGTGGCCATGGCCTTCATCGCGGTCGGGATCGGCCTGCGCCTCCTTCTGACGGACTACCCCAACATTGAGCCGATCATGGCTCTGTCCATCCTGGCCGGGTACTACCTGGGGGGCGTCTACATGGTCCTCGTGCCGCTGAGCGTCATGGGCTTCTCCGACTTCCTCATCTACGGGGCCTTGTATGGCGGCGAGTACCGCCTGCAGACCATCCTGGGCCTGAGCGCCTTCACGTGGTCGGGCTTCGTGTTCGCCTCCCTGATCGGCCGGGCGGCGCGGGGACGCGTCCTCACCGTCATTGGGAGCGTCGCCTTGGTCACGGCGGTTAGCATCCCGGCCACCATCGCCTACGACCTCTGGACGACCTTGGGCGGCTGGTACTTCATCTATGGGCCCCTTCTGGGCTGGACCCTCTGGGACTCCCTGGTCAACCTGGTGCCCTTCGCCCTTCTCCATCTCATCAGCAGCCTCCTCTTCGTTCCCCTCTTCGGGACCCTCTTTGGCCTCCTGCAGGCAAGCGGCTGGCTGAAGACGGCCTACGCGCCGACACGGAAATCGGTCGAGGAGCCCGGGCCCCATCCCTGACCCCCGTTCCGGCGGGACCGGCATCCCTCGGTTGATCCCTAACTAGGACTGGCACGGTGTTCCCGACGCTCCAACTGATCAGGCGCGCCTGGCCGACGCCCTTTTAAGGCAAAGCCCTGCATTGTTGAAGCTGGATGGCGGAAAGGGACGCATACCGGCCCATCGGCGACTACGGCCTCATCGGGGACATGAACTCGGCCGCCCTCGTGTCCCGCGCGGGGAGCATCGATTGGCTGTGTTTTCCCCGGTTTGACTCGCCCAGCGTCTTCGCCGCGATCCTGGATCCCGAGGTCGGCGGACGCCTCGAGGTCTCTCTCCCCGGGGCGAAGACAGAACAGGCCTACCTGGAGGACACCAACATTCTTCGGTCGACCCTCCGGACGGAGGGGGGCGTCCTCGAACTGGTCGACTATATGCCCTGCTATCGGAAGCACTGGGAGTTCGAGGCCTTTCACGAGGTGCACCGCCGTCTCCGCTGCCTCGCCGGGGAGGTCACGCCGCGGGTGTACTACGAGCCCCGCTTTGGCTACGGCCAAGAGCCCACCCACCTTGATGTGCAGGAGGGGGGCTGTCTCGCCCAGGGCGAGCTGGCGTGGCTCAGCTTGTCGTCCGACCTCCCCTTCCGGAAGGAGAAGGAGGCGGCCACGGCGGAGGCGACCCTCCAAGCCGGAGACGAGCGGTGGATCATCCTGCGGTGGAACGAGGACTTCCTCCGCCCCGTTGAGGAGTTCCTCGCGGCCGAGAAGCTGGAGAAAACCCAGGCCTACTGGCGGGAATGGGCCAATCGCTGCACCTACGAGGGACCCTTCCACGCCCTGGTCCGCCGGTCCCTCCTCGCCCTGAAACTCATGATCTACGAGCCCACGGGCGCCATCATCGCCGCCCCGACCACCTCCCTCCCCGAGGTCCCGGGGGGCCCCAAGAACTGGGACTACCGCTATTCCTGGTTGCGGGACGCCGCCTTCGCCCTCCGCGCCTTTCACCGATGCGGATACGACCAGGAGGAGCGGAACTACCGGTATTGGGTCATGCGACGGCTCCAGGGGCACACCCTGCACCCGGAGGAACTCCAGATCATGTACGGGGTGGAGGGGGACGCCCGCCTCCTCGAGCGGTCCCTTCCCCACCTCCGAGGCTACCGCCTGGCCCAACCCGTCCGGGTGGGAAACGCGGCCCACGACCAGCATCAGCTGGACATGTGCGGTGCCCTCATCGATGCCCTGTACCTCAGCTACCACACGGACGAGGACATGAACGACCACGTGTGGCGGACGGTCGCGGGACTCGCGGATTTCGTGGCTGCCAACTGGGAGAAACCGGATTACGGCATCTGGGAACTTCGCGGGGAGCGGCGGCGCTACGTGTACTCCCAGGTCATGGCGTGGGTGGCCCTGGATCGGGCGTCCCGGGTGGGCCGCCGGTGGGGGAACCCGCGGCGCGCCGAACGGTGGGAGAAGATTGCGGAGGAGATCCGGGCCCACGTCATGGAGGCCGCCTTCGACGAGAAGCTCAACTCCTTCGTGCAGTACGAGGGGTCCAGGGAGGTCGACGGCAGCCTCCTCCTCATGCCCATCGTCTTCTTCATCGACTACGACGATCCGAGGTGGCAAGGCACCCTTCAGCGCATCCGCACCGAGCTCGGCGAGGGCGCCCACATCTGGCGGTTCAAGGAGGAGGGCCCCCGGGAGGGGAGCTTCCTGATGCTCAGCTTCTGGCTGGCGGACGTCCTGGTGCACGGCGGACGCATCGAGGAGGCCCGGGAGACCTTCGAGGCCGTCGCGGCCTACGCCAACCATGTCGGCCTGTTCGCCGAGATGCACGACCCGAAGAGCGAGGAGTTCCTGGGGAACTTTCCGCAGGCCTTCACCCACATGGCCCTGGTGAACGCCGCCGTCAACCTGTACGAGGCCGAAACCGCGACCGCCTCGTGAGGCGCGGAGGACCACCCTTTATACCGCCGCGGAGCTTCGGCCGGTTGCGGGGGTAGCCAAGCCCGGTCAACGGCGCAGGACTTAAGATTCCAGGTCCCGAAGAGTTCCGATGAGACATCCTGTCTCGCAGGAGTTCGTGGGTTCAAAGGGCCCCCCCACGGGGCCGGAGAATCCCACCCCCCGCATCACTCTGCCGCGGTGTGGGCGATCTCGGCCTTCCCGCCGGAGGCCTTGATCCGTGCCTCGAGATCCCCCGAACGGAGGCCGAAGACCAGATCCCGGGCCAGGGCGTCGATCTCGTCGCGGACCCGGCGGTAGTGGGCGACGTCCAGCCCCTTGTTCAGGACGTTCTCCACCTTCCACCTGCAGTGGATGCCCCGAAAGTGCTTCATCCGGTCCTCGTCGACCTCGGCGTCGATGGTGATGAGGTAGTCGACGTCGATCAGGTGCTCGGCCAACAGGTATCGGGGGTGCTCCCAATCGACCTGGAGCCCCGCCTCCTCCAGGACCGCCGTGGCCTGGGGTCGGACGAACCCCGCGGGGACCAGGCCGGCACTGAAGAAGTCCATGGAGTCGTCCGCGTAGGCCAGGGCAAAGGCCTCCGCCATGGGGCCCCGGGCGGCGTCATAGGGGGAGACGAAGAGACCGCGGACCATGGGCTTGCCGGGGGCGCTAGGAGGGGGGTTGTCTTAGGCTTTTCGACCCCGCCCGCCCCCGTCACGGAGGAGGGAATCAGATCGGGCGGAAGCGGAATCCCTCGTACACCGTCCCGCCCCCCTCGCGAAGAACGGCCCATTCCGAGACGACCCGCGTGCCTACGTCGACGGGTTGGGTGACCTGCCCGAGGGCCCGCACGCCACCTTCGAACTCCACGATCGCGATGGCGACAGGGGGCGTGAAATCGGGCGGCGGAACCCGCAGGACGGTGTGCGTGACGACCAGGCCCTCCTGCACTTCCTCCTCGGCGAAGGCGGAGCCTCGGCAGTTCGGACACACACGGTGCGTCGGAAAGGTGAGGCGGCCACAATGCGTGCACTTCGCCACCTTCATCTCGACCCCTCCAGAACGGTCACGATGGAATCATTCCCGAAGCCCGCGACGTTGCAGACGAGCCCGATGCGAGCCGACACCTGGCGATCCCCGGCCCGGCCCTGAAGCTGGGTACACACCTCGGCAACCTGGGCGACGCCCGTCGCTCCCAGGGGATGCCCCTTTGCCTTCAGCCCCCCGCTCGTGTTCACCGGCATGGATCCCTCGAGGCTCGTGACGCCCTCCTGTGCGGCCCTCCACCCTTCCCCCCGGGGGAAGAACCCCAGCTCCTCCGTCTGGACGACCTCGAGGATGGTGGCCATGTCATGGACTTCGGCCACGTCGATGGCTTCCGGGCCGAGGCCGGCCATGGCGTACGCCTTGGCCGCTGCGAGACGCACCGCCTTCATGGCCGTAAGGTCCTCGCGTTCGTGGACGACCTGGGTGTCGGAGGCGCCGGCCAGGCCCCGGACACGCACGGGCCCCTCGTTGCCCTGTCCGGCCCCGTCCCATGCGGAGAGGACCAGGGCCGCCGCTCCGTCGGTGATGGGGCAGAAGTCGAGGAGGCGCAGCGGGTCGGCGATGAGGGGGGAGTCCAGGACCTGCTCCAGGCTGACCTCCTTCTGGAACTGGGCGTTCGGGTTGCGGGCCCCGTTGTGGTGGTTCTTCACGGCGACGGACGCCAAGGCCTCCCGAGGCGCCGCGTAGCGGTCGAGATAGGCCCGGGCCATCAGTCCGGCGTACCCGGGAAGGGTGATGCCCTGCGCGTGCTCGACGGGGTGCGTCAGGCTGGCGATGATCTCGGTCGCCCGGCCGGTGTCCACCGAGGTCATCCTCTCGCCGCCCGCCACGAGCACGGTATCGTAGAGGCCCGCGGCGATGCCCGCCCAGCCCCACAGAAAGGCCGCCCCCCCGCTCCCGCTCGTGTTCTCAATCTTGGAGGGGAAGGCGGGCTCCAGACCCAGCTCCGAGACGAGGGCGTTGGCAATGCCCGACTTGCCCTCGAACTCGCCGCTGCTCATGTTGCCCACAACGACGGCGTCGACGGCATCGGTGGCACTCTCCTCCAGGGCCCGTTGCGAGGCCTCGGCGAGAAGGTCCACCACAGATGTCTCGTGCCTCCCGAAGGGGGTCAGGCCGATGGAGACGACGGCCACATCGCGCATGTCGGAGGGGTAGGGAAAACGCCCTTTAGCCTTTGGCCCGCCTAGGAGGAGACCTTCGCCTTCACTCTCTCCGTCCCCTTCTCCCTCGCCCTCCCACCGCGTTCTAGGCGGCCCGAGGACCTAGGGACGTCTCGTGGGGATGCCATCGAGACCGATAACGACGGGAAAACGCCTAAAAGGCGATGGCAGCATGGCGCCCTCGCCGTAAGGAATGGGATGTGTTGTTTGAAGTCCAGCAAGCGGACGATCGTCCCCATTGTGTGCGCCGTCGTTCTCATTGGCGAGCGCGGTCGCGAAGAGATCACGGCGAAGGTCGACACGGGGGCGAGCCGGACGAGCGTGGACACGGACCTGGCGGCGAAGGTGGGCCTGGGTCCGGTGACGGACACCGTGAAGGTCCGCGCTGCCTCCAGCGCCCAGGTCGAGGTGCGCCCCCTGGTTCAGGCCCGCATCCAGCTTGAGGGCAGGGCGTTTGAGCTCCCCGTCAGCATCACCGACCGGGCCGACATGAAGTACCCCGTCATCATCGGCATGGACATCCTCACGGAAGGCAACTTCCTCATCGACGTCTCCAGCCGAACCCTGAACGGGGAGTGATCACCGTCCGGCCCCGAAACGCCTTTAAGGGGCTAGCTTTTGTTACACCCAGGTTCCATGATCAAGCCCTTGGAGATGCTCAACCAGAGCTTGAGGAGCGCCGTGCTCGTAGAGCTCAAGGCCGGTCGGGCCTTCCGGGGCACATTGGAGGGGTACGACCCGCACATGAACCTGGTCCTGCGCGACGCGGAGGAGCTCGTGGACCGGGAGAGCGTTCGCAAGGTCGACCTGACCGTGGTCCGCGGCGACAACGTCGTCTACGTCTCTCCCTGAGGTAGCCATGTCGAAGGGCACTCCCTCCATGGGGAAGCGGTCCAAGGGCAAGAGTCACATCGTGTGCCGTCGCTGCGGTCGCCACTCCTTCAGCCTCTCCCGACACCGCTGCGCCCACTGTGGCTACCGAGGGACCGCCAAGCAGCGGAGGTACAACTGGGCCAAGGTGCGGTAGATGGACGACCTGGACGACCATCCCCGCCACCACTGTGGCATCGTGGGGGCCATCG
>JBHIDH010000044.1:0-8586 GCA_046759985.1 Thermoplasmata archaeon | reverse complement strand
GGTCCCCCTCCTCGACGAGGTTGAAGAGGTGCCAGAGGTCGTCCAGGTTCTGGGGGAGGAGCTTGATGCTCCCGAGCTTGAGATCCTTCCGGAGAACCCGCACGGGGCTCCCAGGGAGGCCCGGTTATTTGTGGCTATCGCGGTCACTGCGCGATGCCGTAGCCGATGAGGCGCCAGCGGCCTCCGATCCTTCGGCTGATGGCCGTCCGCTGGCCCGCCTCCGTGACCACGGGAATCTTGAGGGACAGGTCGGCCTCGCCGTGCCGTGCGGAGGTGACGACGCCCACCGTCGTGGCCGTGCCCACGCTGAGCATCAGGGGTTCGTTCGTCCGGATCGCCTCCACGCGACGCTCGTCCTCCGTC
This sequence comes from Thermoplasmata archaeon, assembly GCA_046759985.1. GTDB lineage: Archaea > Thermoplasmatota > Thermoplasmata > RBG-16-68-12 > JAJISG01 > JAJISK01. Next base: position 8,223 of record JBHIDH010000044.1, on the reverse strand, counting down.
CCCACCACCCGGTCCAGCAGCTGCGTCGCCAGCGTGACCCGGGCCGCGACCTCGGGGAGGGCGCCGGGTTTGCCGGCCACGCGACCCAGCATGGCGTCCGACTTCGTGAGACTCGGATCGAGGTTTGTGCCGATGGCGACCAGGCCACCGGGGCGGACCTCCTTTCGCGCCTTGCCGCCGGCCCGGAGGGAGACCACCTCCGTGGTAATCTCCTCCATCGAGGCCTTGCCCTCCGCCTCCACGCGTCGCCCCGGCCGTACCTCAATCTCGTCGCCCTTCTTCAGGGCCCCTCGGAGAAGGCTCCCTCCCAGGACGCCCCCGACGAGTTTCTCCGGGCGGGTCCCGGGGCTGTTCACGTCGAAGGAGCGGGCGATGTACATCCGCGGCGCCTCCTTCCGATCGAACTTTCGCGTGGGGATCGTCCGCTCGATCTCCATGATGAGGTAGTCCACGTTGACGTTGTGGTGGGCGGAGATGGGGACGATGGGCGCCCCCTCCACCGGCGTTCCCTGGAGGAAGGCCTCGATCTCCTCCCGGTTCGCCTTGGCCTCCTCCGCTGTCACCAGGTCGATCTTGTTCTGGACCACGATGATGTGCTCCACCCCGACGATGGTCAGGGCCATGAGGTGCTCCTTGGTCTGCGGCTGGGGGACGGGCTCGTTGGCCGCGATGAGGAGGAGGGCGCCGTCCATGATGGCGGCTCCGGAGAGCATGGTGGCCATGAGGGTCTCGTGGCCCGGGGCGTCCACGAAGCTCACGGCCCGGAGGAACTCCGCCTCCCCATGGTCCGGACACTTGGGCGAGGTGCCGTAGGCCTGGGCCCCCTCCTTACGGGGGCACTTGTAGAAGGCGGCGTCCGCGTAGCCCAGCCGGATGGAGATGCCCCGCTTGATCTCCTCGCTGTGGCGATCGGTGACCTCGCCCGTGAGGAGCTTCGCCAAGGTGGTCTTCCCGTGGTCCACGTGCCCGATGAGGCCGATGTTCACCTCAGGCTGTTCGGGGACCTTCACTCCGTCTCCACCTTCTCCTTAAAGGCGTCCTCGATGGACTTCGGGCCGAAGGTGACGATCTTCAGGTTGAGCTGAACGGTGTCCGGGCCGACCGCGTCCCCTCGCAGGGTCTTGCGCCGGCGGAGCCCGCTCTTGTGGGAACGAAAGCCCGGACCGCCCGCCACGAGGATCCGCTTGCGCCGCGGTCCCGGGAGGCCGGGACGCATGGGCACGCCGTCCTTGTCGGACCCCCCCCTTAGGACGAGCTTGTAGCCGGGGAGATCGAAGAAGATGCCATCCACCTCCTCCCCGATGCGCTTCCCCATGAGGGCGCCGGCGTAGTGGCCCTGGACCTCCCGCTGGTACGCCTTCCCGTTCCGCGGGTCGCTGATGACGGCACGAAAGTCGGCCATGGCCAGTCGCTGTTCTATCCGAAGGGTCGGTAAAAGGTTATCGACCTACTCCTCGAACTCCTCCTCACAGAGGCCCAGGACCCGACATAGCTCGCAGAAGCCCGTGAAGACCGCATCTGCGGTGGACGCCGGGAGCGGGCCGGCGGCGTTGACCTCTCGGGCCAGCTCCAGGACGGCCTCCGTCGCCCCCGCCGTGTCGAAATCGTCGTCCATCGCCTCCTCGAAGGCCTCCCGCATCCGCTCCGCGGCCGCCTCCATGGCCGCGTCCCTGCCCGGCCTCTCGGCCTCGGAGTCCGTCCGGGACCTGACGATGGCGCTTTCCAGCTCCCCGTGCTCCGCCTCCGCCGCCCGGAGGGCCTCCTCGCTGTAGGGCGAGTTCTCGCGGTAGTGCGTCTTGAGGACGAAGAACCGGAGGGCCTCCCAGTCCACGTCGTGGAGGACGTCCCGGATCGTGACGAAGTTGCCGAGGGACTTGGCCATCCGCTCGTCCTCGATGGTCATGAAGGCGTTGTGGAACCAGAGACGAGCGAACGAGCCCTTCCCGTGGGCCGCGGCGATGAGCGCCTCGCTCTCGTGGTGCGGGAAGATGAGATCGCGCCCGCCCCCGTGCAGGTCGAACGACGGCCCCAGGTACTTGGTGGCCATCGTGTAGCACTCCACGTGCCACCCCGGACGGCCCCGGCCCCACGGGCTGTCCCAGGAGGGCTCCCCCTCCTTCGACCGCTTCCACAGGGCGAAGTCCAGGGGGCTCCGCCGACCGCCGCCTCCCCGAATCTGTTCCACCGCCATCTCCTCGGGTTTGCGCCCGCTCAGGGTCCCATACGCGCCCTCGGCCGTGCCCAGGAACACATCCCCCTCGACGACGTACGCCGCGCCGGAGGCGACCAGGTCCTGGACCACGGCGACGATCTCCTCGATGTGCTCCGTGACCCGGGGGTAATGGTGGGCCCGTCGGACCTTCAACCGGTCCATGTCCTCGTAGAAGGCCTCGATGTACCGCTCGGCGAGCTCGTGGGGCGGGACCCCCTCCTTGCGGGCCCGCAACGTGATGGCGTCCTCCACGTCCGTGAAGTTCAGGACGAGCCGCGTCTCGTAGCCGCGGTACTCCAGGTAACGGCGAATCACATCGGCCATGACGTAGGCCTTGGCGTGGCCCAGGTGGGCGTGGTGGTAGACCGTGGGCCCGCAGACGTACATGCCGACCCGGCCGTTGGCGGGCCCCAGCGGCTCCTTCCAGCGGGTGGCCGTGTTGTACACCCTCAGCGCCATCGTGACGGATACCGGGGGAAGCACGCAAGCGCGGGCTAAAAGGTTCTGTGCAGGGGGCCCTCAGCCGGCGATCCCCGCCTCCACGGACAGGATGGGCGGGAGGAACTCCCGGAGCATCGCCCACGTGTCCCCCTCGTCCCGACTGAAGTAGAGCTGGCCCGTCTTGGTCCCCACGTAGACGCCTGCCGGGTCGTTTCGGTCCGTGGCCAGGCCTTCCCGCAGCACGGTGAGGTAGGCCTCCCGGGGGGGAAACCCCTCGGTCCGCGGCTCCCACCGTTCCCCCCCGTCCGTCGTCCGGTAGACGGCCATGGTCCCGCGGGGGGTCACGCGATTCGTGTCGGCTGCCAGGGGGACGACGTACACGGTCCGGGCATCGTGGGGATGGGCGGCCATGGGGAAGCCGAAGGTGGCAGGCAGCCCGTTCTCCACCGCCGTCCAGGCGGGGTCGCCCCGTGCCCGACGGTACACGCCGCAGTGGTTCTGTTGGTAGACGATGGCGGGGTCCCGCGGGTCGCGGACGACCTTGTGGACGCAGGACCCGATCTCGTCCTCCTGGGTGACCTTCTGGGGGAGGAAGTCGGCCCGCACCGCGCCGTTCATGACCCGCCAAGACGCGCCGCCGTCGTTCGTCCCGAGCACCCCCACGGCGGAGATGCCCACGAGCATCCGCTTCGGATCCCCGGGATAAGGGAGGATCGTGTGGAGGCAGAGGCCCCCGCCCCCGGGCTCCCAGTCCTTCCGGTCCGGGCGATCGTTGAAGCCCGGGATCGCCTGCCAGGTCCTCCCCTCGTCGTCGCTGCGAAAGAGACCCGCGGGTTCGACGCCCGCCCAGAGCTCCCCCTCGAGTCCCGGTTCCACGTGCCACACGCGCTTCACGCTCAGGCCGGACTCCTTCTCGTAGCGGGGGTTCTCCTCCCCCCGCACCCAGCTCGCCCCGAAGTCGGTGCTCCGCTGCACGGTGGGACCCCAGTGCCCGGTCCGGACGGCCACCCATAGGCTCTCTCCGTCTCGAGGATCCAGGATGGCGTGCATCACGTCATCCCCCTCGAAGAAGGGTCCCCGGGCGTGCCACCGTTTCCGGTCCCGGGAATGGAAGAGGAAGAGGCCCTTCCGCGTGCCCACGCTGACGATCGTGTCGCCCTGGCGTACTTCGACCATGTTAACCCCCTGCGACCGAAGGGAGAATGTGGACCTGGTCGCCAGGCCGCAGCTGCACGGCCTCGGGTTCCACAGGGTGCACGGAGTCCCCGTTCACGAAGACGTGGACGAACCGTCGGACCCTTCCTTGGTCGTCGAGGATCCGCGCCCGGAGCCCGGGGAACTCCGCATCGAGACGAGCGAAGACCTCGGCCAGGGTGGCCCCGGACAGCTCCAACAAGTCCTTCCCTTGGGAATACTCCAGGAGCGCGCGAGGCAGAATCACCTTCACCCGACCCTCCCCATCGGTCACACGCGAGGGTACGAATCCGCGCCCATAAAGGCTTGCCCGGCCCAGCCCGGTGCCCCGGGGAGGGGCGATGCCGGGGTCCCAGCGCGCGCGTCGGGCGGGTCGCCTAGGCGTCCACGACGGCGTCCGGGGGAAACTTCTCCGTCACGTCCATGACGATGTGCGACTCGACGTCCTGGATGCCGAGGGGGATGAGGGTCCTGTGGATGACGTCCCGGAGTTCCTGGTTGTCCCGGGCCGCCACCTTCAGGAGGAACCGCTTCGCCCCGCTGACGTGGAAGATGCCGGTCACGTTGTGGAGGCGGACCAGCTCCTCCAACACGCCCGCCTGGTCGGAGGGCCCGATGTTGCAGAAGACAAAGGCCTCCGAGCGATACCCGAAGGCCCGCTTGTCCACGCAGGCGAAGTACCCTCGAATGATCCCCTTGGCCTCCATGCGCCGGATGCGCTCCCGGACGGAGCTCTCGGACCGGCGAAGGCGGCGGGCGAGCTCCGCGGTCGTCGTGCGACCGTCCTGCTGCAGGAGGTTCAGAATCCGCCGGTTCATCGCGTCGACCACCTCGGGGACCTGGGGCAACATGGTGCGACATGGCCCATCTCCCGCTTAAACCCGTGGAACCCACGGGTTGGACCGCGGGTTCCGCCGACTTCCGTGCGTAGGGTTTAAGGCGGTAAACCTCCTCGTAAGAAGCAGGAGCGGAAAAGCATGGAAGACATGATTAAGATGATGGCTGACGCCCCCGAAGAGGAGCGGAAGCAGATGATGACGGACCGGCTGAAGATGTTCGCCTCGATGCCGGAGGATCAGCGGGTGGAGTCCATCTCCCAGCTGATCACGGGCCTCAACGGTCTCCCCGCGCCGAAGCGGGAGCAATTCATCGCCGGCCGGACGATGATCATCGCCAACCTCTCGGAGGAGGAGCGGAAGGCCATTATGGTCGGGCGGATGAAGGCGGCGATGAAGGTCCCCAAGGAGGTCCACGAGAGCGACATGGCCCTCACGGAGAAGGCGGCCATGGGTCTCCCGGAAGACCAGAAGATGGCCTTCATGGGGTCCATGGAGGCCGTGAAGAAGGAGATGGGGGCGATGATGATGGAGAAGCCGGGAGCCCCCGCGGCCGGTGGGGCGCCCCAGCACCACGGCAAGCCGATGCAGCTGAAGGGGATCTTCGGCAAGAAGTACGTCTGCTCGGTGTGCGGCTACAAGCAGGCGGCCTAGGACCCCGTCCCCGCCCAGCACCTCGGTGCCATCACGCCCCCAGGTGGGGGCGTACTCTCATTTTTCCTCGCGAAAGCTTCTTCTCGCCAACTCGATCTGTGCGCGCCCGGGGTTGGTCCTAGCCCGGGGCGGCGAGGGAGGCGCACGCATCGGCGATCACGACCTTGCGGGCCTGCACGAAGCCGATGATGGTCCCGAAGAACTGGCCGATGGCGAAGAAGATCAGGCCCATCCCGACGAAGTTCCACGGCTCGCGAATGGACCCCAGGACCTTCATGTCCAGCGTGATGCGGGCCGCCAGGTCGAGGTCCCCGGCCTCCATGGCGTCCCTCCACTGCAGCTGTAGGTCGGACTGCAGGGGCACCGTCAACGGGAAGGCGGTCGTGATCATGATCAGGGCTCCCACGAGGAGGGGCAGGAAGAGCCTCGTGGGGAACCGCGAGAGGGCCTTCTCGGCCCGCTCCTCCACGTCCCCCTCGTCCGGCGTCACCGGGGTCGGGCTCACGCCCCGCCCCTGGGCCTGAAGAATCCGGGACATCGTTCCCGGGAGGATCATGCCCATGCCTCGCAGGTTGATGAGGATGACCCCCAGGGTCAGCCCGATGCCGATCATGACGAGGGCCATGCCGACGAACCGCATGTTGGGGACGAAGGAAGTCAGGAAGCTCGTGAGGAACTGGAGGTCCACGAAGGCCGCCCCCGTGGAGCCCATGAGCCGGAGGACCTCCCATCGGAGGTAGACGTTGAGGGCGGCCGGGACGATCAACAGGAGGAGGGTGAGGATTCCTCCCCCCGCCAGAAAGGCCGCGATCTTCTGGGGCCAGAGGGTCTGCTCCAGGGGCTGGGCCCCGTACCCCGCGAGGGAGGAGCCGACGCGTCCGATCATCCCGCGCTGGTCACGCAGGGCCTGGATGATCAGGAGGAGCCAGTAGACGATGCCTCCGAGGATCGTGACGATACCCGTCACGGCGATGACGGGGAAGAGGCCCGTGGTCCAGGCGACCGTCTGGGCGGCCGTCGGGTTCGCGATCCCGGCCACGAGATCGCCGCGGGCCAGGGCTCCGAGGAACCCGATGGGGTAGCTGGCGCTGAGGACGAGGGCCCACCCGGCGAAGATCAGGGCGAAGGGGAGCAGGGGGAGGACGGGGGCCACGGGCCCCTTCACCTGCGCGGCGTCTCCGGCCGACAGGCCGCCAATGATACCCGGGAGGAGGCGGGCCTGCAAGCGGAGGTTGTAGACGATGGCGGCGAGGCTCAGGCCGATGCCCAGGGCGATGAAGGAGAGGGAACCGGGCCGTTGGGGGGTCCGGAGAACCTCGGCGAAGGCCCCCCACGACGCGGCGGTGAACCCCGCGGCCCCGGGGCCCGTCAGCCCGGCGGCGGCCAGCCCGCCGGAGAGAGCGAGGAGGAAGTTCGCAAGAGCGAACGCGAGGCCCCCGAACAGTAGGAAGGGGAAGACCTTGGCATACCACGGGCGGGCCGGCATCCAGAGCCGGGACGCGGGGAAGGCCTTGCGATAGGCGTCCATGGCGTCACGCGCCGCCCCCGTCAGGTTGTAGATGATGATCACGATGGACATCCCGATCCCGAACGTCAGGAAGCCGATGCCTAGGAAGGTCCAGGCGGGGTTGATGACCCGGATAACGGTCTCGACCGGGTTGGGCGCCGCGGAGAGGGCAGCCGCTTCCCAGATTCCCAGTCCTACGGCGGAAATCACCACAAGGAACCCGATGAGGAGGTACCAGCGGAAGTGGCGCGCAATCCCCAGTAGCCACGGTGGGAACTCCTGGTCCGCCATCTGCGTTAGGTGTGAGTGCCTCCTCAGATTTGAACCCCGTGCAACCGGCTCTCGCGCGAAGGGCGGGAATCCCCGTTCCCTGCGCGGAGGACCCGGGGGTAATTGCAGTACATACCAGAGCTTCAGTGAGTGGCTCCTGTTCGCACGGGCCAGGGGCCCATGTCCGGGGACGACGAAGTCGAGCAGGGCATCACGCGGAGAAGCTTGCTGAAAGGCGCGCTTGCCGTAGGTGCCGCCAGCGTCGCCGTTCCAAGTGGGTACGCAGCGCTCCAGACGCTGGCCGGTCCCGGCAGCTCTGCGCCGATTCCGCACGAGACCTTCCGGTACGTCAGCCCCGAGGGCGCCCAAGCCCCTGTTTGGTTTGCCGAGAAGGGCCTCGTGGGGAAGGAGGCCAGGTGGAGTCATTTCCGGGAGGGCGAGGGCGCGAACGTCCAATGGAGATGGCACCTCGGCGAGGGCGGCCGGGTGGAGGGACTTCCGGCCCTCCTCATGCGCGTCGACGACGAGAAACTCGAGTTCCCGGAGGACTACCCGAGGGACGAGTTCGTCGTCGACGGACTCTACGCGGTCTTCAACCTCTGTCCCCATGCAGGCTGTTGGCCGGGCTGGCAGTTGGTCCCGCGGGAGGAGCAGTGCGACGACCCAGGTTTCGACACGATCTTCTGTCCCTGCCACTACTCCCACTTCCACCCCACTCGGGTTTCGATCTTCACACACCCAAACCCCCCGGAAGCAAGCGGAGCTCAGTATCTGGGGGTGGCGGAGATTTCCGGTCCGAGCGGTCGAGGTATGCCCCTCATCCCCCTCGAAGTCCAGGACGATCTCATCATCGGGAAGCTCAAGGAGCCTTCCTGGTACCAGTACCTAGACTACGGGCGACGCCTGCGACTCTAACCGTGAAGGAGGCGAACTCCTCCCCGGATCCGGGCCTGCAGGCAGGGATTTAAGGCGGACGTCTGATGAAGACCCTGCCGGGCCCATAGATCAGTGGAAGATCGCCGCCTTCGCAAGGCGGAGGTCGCGGGTTCGAGTCCCGCTGGGTCCATTCGACGAGGAAGGAGCGAAGGATATCGACTTCCTCAGAGGCC
>JBHIDH010000043.1:0-8605 GCA_046759985.1 Thermoplasmata archaeon | reverse complement strand
CCAGGGCGCGGACCATGCGCTGCCGCCCCATCTCGTCCCAGGGCTGATGGATGTTCAGGAAGGGCAAGCGGAGGAAGCGGGCGAAGGCAGGGATCCGGTCGTAGTTCATGGCGTGGTGGGTCGTCTCCTGAGGGTCAGAGAGCGCCTCCACAGCCTCCCTGGCCTCCTCCGCGGGGACCCCGGCCTCCTCCATAAGGTCGGCGTGCCGGCGAAGGACGTGGTGAAAGTGGACGGTGGCATGGCCCCCGATCGGGTGGTGGGCGATCACTCCATCGAAGCCCTGCTCCCGCGCGAGGAGGAGTTCGCCGACGCCGATGTCGATGCCCACGAGCAGGCGCCGCAGGTCCGTCCCAGGCACGTGGACCTGGGAGTCCGCGGGTACCTCCGTGAAGCCGACCATCTCCAGGGCGAGGGCCATCAGCTCGTCCGTGTCCATGGGCGCAGGAAGGCGAATGGCGATAAAGGATGACTCTTCATCGTCGATTGCCGAAGGAAAGATTTATGGTTGTCGAATTCACTGCCAGCGGCCGCGAGTGGCACTCATGGAGGACGCCTTCGGGGCCCCGGACGTTCGCGGCTGCCGTCACGACTTCGGCTACGACTGTGACGGGCTCTTCCACTACTGCCACCTCTGCAGCATGCCCCTGGACGACTGTTTCCACGCCTAGGAACGGGACCGTCCTCCGTCAAACAGGGGAAAATTATTAATTCTGGGTCCATCATGCGCCCGCGGGATGGGATGAGGTTGCTCCGACGCCGACGAGATTGGTTGCTTCTCCCCTCCGCAAACTCCTCCCCCGCGGTCTTCTAGGTGTCCGAGCGACGCCCATCCCCTTCTTTCTCCTGATGGAGGAAGGGACGGATCGGCGTCGCTCCATAGGAACAGGAGGCCTCGGGCACTCCGTCCAAGGCTACCACTTCGCGCCCCACTCGTCGTTCTCCTCCTTCACCTCTGCCTCACCATCCTCTCGCTTCCCACCTCCCTCGCCGTTCCCCCGCTTCCTTCGACCGGCAGTCCATAGACCCACGGCGACGATCACGATGGCGATCCCGACCCCCGCGAGAACGAAGATGATGATGGGCACCAGCTCAGGGAATGAGGGGGGCGCGGTGGTGTTGTTGTTCGCTTGGAGAGTGCCCAGTTCGGCTGCGGGTCCGGCGAGACCCTCCCAAGTCGAGACGGGTTCTTCACCCCCGCTCCCGGAAGCCAGTCCCACGCTCGATGCTGAGATGGAAAAGACGAGCAGGAGAAGAACAACGAAGAAAGCTCTGATTCGCACGGGTCTCCCTCCTCGGCGACTGGACGAGGTGGATACTAAAACCCATGGGAGTGCAGGAGTCCATCACTCAGGCGGATCGGACCTGGGTCCAGGGATAGAACGCCGCCCATGCAAACCACATCACGTTCATGGCCGGGAGCTCCGTCAGGCGGACCCCTTGAAGGGGGCCGGATATCGCTAGCCCATCAGGGGTCCACTGGGAGCCGGTCTCCGCGTCGCGGAACGAACCGTCCCAAGTGAGGTGTAGGGAACCCGCGTCGTGGGTCGCGAGGAAGGCGCGCGGGGCCTCGAGTCCCTCATCGTGGAGGAGGGCGACCGGCTGGCCCCCGACCGTCACGTTGACCGCACGGTCTCTCCGGAGGAGCTCGAACTCCACGGCCATTGCGTCCTCCTCGGATCGCAGACCAACGAAGACCTGTTTGGGGTGGAAGCGCGTGTCCCAACAAACGAGGTTGAACCGGATGGTTCGGTCGGCGTAGTACCCTCGTAGGGGGGCGTAGGAGCCGTAGGGATCTCCCTGGTAATTCCGGACGAAGCCGGTGTCTGTCGAAAGGACCCGCGTCTCGGGGTGGCGGGTCCGCCACCGCCCCCATGTGGTCCAGGTCAGGGGGACGGGCTCGAGGCGGGCACCCCGGAAGTCGCCTTCGATGGCATGGCCGTAAATCTGGGGCCAGTTGCTGTCCGTCTCCCGGTCGTACATGAGGAGGTTGCTGTTGACCAGTCGTCCCGTGGTCCCGAAGGTGAGGGGACTGCCTCCGGGGGAAGCAGCCCGGAAGGCGACTTGGGATCCCGTGAGGGGGCAGTAGGTGACCGTCAGCGGATCGGGTCCCGTGGCGTCGTTGACGACCTCGTGCCATACTAGGATGCGCTGCGGGTAGGCCCGAACCATGCCCCCAGCGGCAAGGCCGAAGACGATATGGTCGTCGGCGACAAACGTCGACGCATCGGTGGCCGAGACGAACTTGGGTTGGTCGATGCTGGGTATGCCGTCCTTGCGCACCCCGGTGACCGAGACATTCCCGCCCTGAAAGTCCAGGGCTTCTGAGGAGGTGTGGTCGCAGCCCGAAAGGGGCGGTGAGGGAGGTGGAGGAGGGGCGGCGAGGGCCCTCAAACCGAAGTACCCGACGAGGGCGCCCGCCCCGGAGGCGAGGGCGAGCTTCAGAAATCGACGGCGGTCCAGCGCGGGGGAACGGCGTTCCTTCTCTTGCTCTCCTGGCATGTCGTCAGTGGCCCGGCCGGTCCTTTAGGCCTTGCCTAGATAGGAGACGGCCGCGCTCTACTTAACTGCCCGCTCCAACCCTTCATCGAGACTGGGGAGACGCCTCGAGGTCCGGGCAAACATTTAAGTCGGGATTTCTCATGCTACCGCCAAGGGTAGGAGGTTATCGTTTGGAGGAAAGTGCACCCGCAGCTCCGTCATCCAGTCGGGGTACATGGATTGCAGTAGGAGCTTTCATCATCGGGATTGCCGTTGGGGCGGCCGCTGTTTTCGGGGGGACGTTGTTGTTCCCCCCCGCCGCCGAGGTGGGGACCCCCACAGTCGGCACCGTCGTGGCCGTGACCGGAGACCTCGAACTCTTCGGTCCCACCATCAGGCTCGGCGTGGATCTGGCGGCAGACGAGATCAACGCGGCCGGGGGAGTTTTAGGGCAAGATATCTCGATCATCCATGAGGACTCCCAGACAGACTCGGCCGCAGGCGTCACCGCGGCGTCGAAGCTGATCAACGTAGACGGGGCCCAGGCCATCATCGGGGCCCTCGCGTCCGCCGTTTCCACGCCGATCAACGAGGGAGTGACCACTCCCAGCCGCGTGGTTCAGGTATCTCCCGCCTCGACTTCGCCCGCCTTCACGGATTTCAACGCGGGGAGAACCCTGGCCGACCGCTTCTTCTTCCGAACGGCGCCGACGGATGCGCTCCAGGGCGTAGCGGGAGCCCTCTACGCCTTTAACACGAAGGGGTGGCGGGACATTGCTATCCTCGCACGCGCTGATCCGTACGGTTCCGGCCTAGCTCAGGTCTTCCAGGATACCTTCGTAGGCTTGGGCGGCACGATCACTGAACGGGTTGACTACGACATCACGGCAACGGTCTTCGATACGGAGCTCGGTCTTATCTTCAACAGCAACCCCGAGGCCATCTGGTGGGTCGCTTTCCCTGGGGAGGGCGAGCTCATCTTGAATCAGTGGTTTGCGGCCACGGGGGCAAACCCCGGCTGGCTGACCCCCGAATGGCTGTGGTCCGAGGGGACGAAGAATTCGGTGTTCATAACCAAGGTGTTCGACCAGGGCATCCCGGTTCCGGGGATGGAAGGTACTGCTCCGATTACCGCCGCCGGCGTCGCGGACAACCTGGTGACTTTCCAGACGGCTTTCGCCGCGGCGAATCCGAACGCGGTCCTCCAGCTCTTTGAGCCACAAGCCTACGATGCCCTCTACATGATCGCCCTCGCGATGCAGATGGGCGGCGCCGTGGACTCGGAGACTATTCGGGCCAACTTGCGAGCGGTTTCATCCCCACCGGGCACCGTCGTCGGGCCCGGCGAGTGGGCGACGGCCGTGACCGAGATTGGTGCCGGCCGGGACATCGACTACGACGGGGCCTCCGGGTTCGTCAACCTTGATGAGTTCGGCGATGTGGGGAGCGATTATGAGATCTGGCGGATCAGCGCAACGGGCGCGATTGAGGGTGAGATCCTCCGCATTCCCGAGTCGGACCTGACCCCAAGCCCACCCGCTCCGGCCTACGTTCCTGCACCGAGCCTAGTTTGGAGCCCCCAGGCCATATTCGCAAGAGATTAGGGCTAGCCCCCTAGGTACAGTCGCCCGACCTGCGGGTTGGCGAGGAGCTCCTGTCCGGTTCCCTCGAAGCGGGTCTTCCCCATTTCCAGGACGTAGCCTCGGTCTGAGACCTTGAGGGCCTTCCGGGCGTTCTGCTCCACCATGAGTATGGTGGCCCCCCCCCGATTAATCTCTTGGATCCTCTCGAGGATGATATCCACCATCTGAGGCGCGAGGCCCACGGAGGGTTCGTCGACAAGGAGGACCGCCGGGTCTTGCATGAGGGTCTTCGCGAGGGCCACCATGTGCTGTTCTCCACCGCTCAACTTCCCCGCCTTCACTCCTTCCTTCCCTGCCAAGCTGGGGAAGATACCGAGGACACGCTGGATGCGGGGTCTCAGGTCCACCCTCCCGTGGATGATCCCCCCCATCTCCAGGTTCTCCCGGATGGTCAGGTGAGGGAAGACGTTCTCCACCTGGGGCATGTAGCTGAGGCCGAGGCGCACGACGGCCTCCGGGGGCTGTCCCGTGATGTCCGCGCCGTTGAAGAGAACGTGCCCCTGCCGGGGCGCTAGGAGGCCGAAGATCGACTTGATGAGCGTGGACTTTCCCGCCCCATTCGGCCCGATAAGGGTGACAATCTCTCCCTCCTTAAGGTGGATGGAGACGCCGTGGAGGATGTCCACGCCCTCCCCATACCCGGAGTGGAGGTCCTCCGTCTGGATGATCCGCGGCATCTTAGGTCCCCAGGTAAGTCTCGATGACTTCCTCGTTCCCCTTGATCTCCGTGGGCGTCCCCTCGGCGAGGATCTTGCCTTGGTGCATCGCGATGATCGTCTCGCACCGACTCATCACGACGTCCATGTCGTGCTCGATGATGAAGAAGGTAAGGCCCTGCTCCTGAAGCTCCTTGATCCAGTCCAGGATCTTGCCAGCCAAGGTTCGATTCACCCCCGCGACGGGCTCGTCCAGCATGACCAGGAGTGGGTCCGTCATGAGTGCACGGGCAAATTCAAGGAGCTTCTTCTGCCCGCCCGAGAGGTTCTTCGCGAACTCCCTCTCCAGCGGAGCCAGCTCGAAGAACTCCAGGAGGGAGCGGGCCCGCGCGAGCACCTCCTGCTCCCGTTTCCAGACCTTTCTCGGTGTCGTGAAGATTCGATTGAATTGCTCCCCTTCGTGGCCGTCGGCGGCGAGCATTAGGTTTTCCAAGACGGTAATATTCTTGAACTCCCGAGGCACCTGGAAGGTCTTGACGACGCCCTGGGAGACGACCTCATAGGAGAAGAGTTGGTCGATCCGCTTCCCCCGGAAACGAATGGATCCCTCTTCGGCGTGGTAGATGCCGGTGATGAGGTTGAAGAGGGTGGTCTTCCCGGCCCCGTTGGGACCGATCAGGCCTGTGATCGACTGCTCCCGGATCGAGAGGGAGGCGCCGTCCACGGCTCGGATGCCTCCGAAGGTCTTGACGACGTCCCGGACCTCGAGTAACTTCCCGTCGTTCTCCACCTCGTCACCCCATCTTCGAGATCGTGCGCTCCTCCCCGAGGATGCCCTGTGGCCGGAACATCATCAGGAGGATCAGGATGAGTCCTACGGCGGCCAGGCGTATAAAGGAGAAGTTGGCCTGCAGAAACTCGGGCAACCTCGAGGTGAAGAGGATCGTGAAGGAGAAAAGGCCCCAGACGAGAATCGCGCCCAGAATCGCACCCTTGTTGTTCCCACTTCCTCCCACGATGAGCATGATCCAGATAATGAAGGTATCTGCCGGGACGAAGGTGCTGTTGGCTTCCGCCACCCGGAACCAGGCGACGAGGAGGGCCCCTGCGGCTCCCATGATCATGGACCCGAGAACGAACACCTGAACCTTGTAGCGGAAGGTGTTCTTCCCCAAGGCCTGCGCTGCGTCCTCGTCCTCTCGGATGCCCTTCAAGACCCGTCCGTAAGGGGAGCGAGTGGAGCGTTCCAAGACGAGATAGACGACCAGGATTACCGAGATGACAACCGCGAAGATGATGACGCTGGAGAGGATGGGACCGACATCGACGGACTGCCCAGTGAGGAAGGCCCAAAAGTCCGTGAGATCCTGGTCGGGTCGAGGAAGCCCCCGGATGGTGAAAGTGCCGCCCGTGATCGTCAGGGCGTTCAGGATGTAGAGGCGGATGATCTCGGCCAGGCCAATCGTCGCAATCGCCAGGTAGTCCGCCCGCAGGCGGAGCGTGGGCAAGGCGATGAGGAGACCGAGGAAGCCCGCCATGGCCATCGCCGCAAGGAGGCCTATGATGAAGGGCATGCTGAAGCCGCCCAAGTGGCCTGGGAGGAAGGGCGGGGGATCGGAGAGGGCGGTCGTCAGGATGGCGGCCGTGTAGGCCCCGACGGCCATGAAACCCCCGATGCCGATGTTGAAGAGGCCCGTATAGCCCCACTGGATGTTGAGGGCGAGGGTCGCTATCGCGAAGATTCCCGCGACGACAAGGACCGAAATCAGGAACACCACGAAGCCCGGAAGGACTACTTCGACCGTGTCATCACCCTCCCGATGAGGCGTTTCGAAGCGGAGACGGCCGATTTGGGAAGCGCCGAAACAAGTTTCACGAACTCCCTGAATCGAGGCTTCTCCCCAAGCCCTGCGAGTCCCTCGGGGAGAATCAGCAAGACGAGCACCAAGATCATGAACCCGATGGCGGGTTTGAAGGCGGAAGGCTGCTGGAGCCCGAGCTCGAAGAAGATGGGAAACTGGGCCAGGAGGCTTACCTGGGCAAAGGCAGCTGCAGCGAAGACCGTGGCCGCCACCACCGCAACCACTCCGCCGATGACGTACGAGTACCTCGCTTCGCGTCGCCGATCCGTCCTTGTGAGCCAATAGCCGACCACGATGGACAAGACGGCGATGGCGATCAGGAACAGCAAGAACGGGAGGATGGAGGACTCGAAGTCCGAAAGGTAGAAGAGGAGAGGGACGGAGCCCTCCGTCGCAACCCCGATGATGAGGCCCCCCGCCATGGCCCCATAAGGCGACCCGATGCCGCCCAGGATGACCGCGGCGAAGATGGGGAGGAGCAGTGCGAACCCCATAATGGGCCGGATGACGGTCCAAAGGCCGAGGAGGGTACCCCCGGCCGCAGCCAGTGCGGCACCCAAGGCCCAGGTGATATAGACCACCCGCTGGACGTTAATTCCGGTGACGCGCGCCAAATCCCAGTTGTCGGACGTGGCGCGCATGGCCTTGCCCAACGTCGTGTATTTCAGGAGTATGTGCACGGTGAGCACCAAAAAGAGCACGGACACGAGGATCGCGATGGAGTTGTCGGTCAGGCGGATCCCAAAGGGAAGAACCCGGGCGATTTGAGCAGGGAACCCGTAGTTCTGGTTGCTGGTTCCCCACACGATCCGAATCACGTTCTGGAGGACGAAGGCGAGCCCGATGGAGGCGATGAGGGGTCGTACCAGAGACTCCCCTTGCAGCCGCTTGAAGATGGACCAGTGGAGGAATACGCCTAGGAGGGCCATCAGGACCATGGAGATGGCCGCCGCCAAGAGGAGGCCCAGCCAGAGGAGCTCGGGGGGGAGGACGAGAGCCGCCACGAAGGTGGCGGTGAAGACGAGGGAGAAGTAGGCCCCCATGGCCAACATGTCGCCGTGGGCGAAGTTCGGGAATCGGAGGATGCCGTAAACGAGTGTGAGGCCTACGGCTCCCAGGACAATGATGCCGCCGAAGACAAGGCCGTTGACCAATGGCTGGAGTACCACCTGGTGCCCACCGTCTCGCTTAGCCTGGGACCGAAGGGTCCGTGACTCGCAGCTGCACTCCGAGGACCGTCTCCTCCCGGCGGCCCCATGGAACCAGCGACCTTTTGGAACATCCTGTTTGGGATAAAGATTGCCCAGACTTGCCATCGGGCGGAGAGCGAAAGGTTGATGGACTCGTGTCGTGAGACGGCGACCGATGTTCCCACTTGGCCATATCGGCCTCACCCTCGCCTTGGTTGTGGGTGCCCGGCGGTGGGTCGTCGATCTTCGTGTCGATTACCGTCTGCTCCTCGTGGCCACCCTCCTCCCTGACCTCATTGACAAGCCCTTGAGCCTCGCCTTCGGGATTGGCGGTCGCAATATCGCCCATACCCTCCTCTTCGCGCTGACCCTGACCGCCCTCTTCGTGTGGGTCCGCCCCCGGTCCGTCGAGACGAGCAACCGAGCCGTATGGTCCGCGGCGTTTCTCGCCCTGGCCATCGGAACATGGACTCACCTCCTGCTCGACCGGATGTGGGAGCTTCCCGAGGTCCTCTTCTGGCCCTTCCTGGGGCCGGGTTTCCCCCTCGACACCTTCGACCCCTTTAACTTCCTGGAGGCGTATCGGGACCCCTACGTCCTTATTGGAGACATCCTGGGAGCGCTGGTCCTCGGTTACCTCGCATGGAGGCACCGCATATATCGGCGGGCCAACTTCATGCGATTCCTTCGAAAGGGAGGCCTCGCGCCGAGCTAAGCCTCTTCACTCTCGCAGGACCACGATGAGGGCGATGAAGAGGGCGGCGATGGCCACCCCC
>JBHIDH010000042.1:0-8707 GCA_046759985.1 Thermoplasmata archaeon | reverse complement strand
GTCGGGGTCCCAGTCCGTCCCGACCCACCGGGGCGGTGCCTTCGCCAGGAAGGCCGCCGTGAAGAGCACCCCCCAGTAGTTGTAGCTCTTGAGCTGGCGGGTCCAGTCCGCCTCCAAGTGGTCCTCCCCGATGAGGTGTAGGAAGGTCGGGACGGGGGAGAGGTTGCTAATCACGGCCTTCCTGGCCTTGATCACCCGCTCGGGGTAGGAGGCGTGCTCGCCGAGGCGGACCCCCGTGGCCGTCCCGTCCTCCAGGATGATCTCCGCCACCTCGCAGTTCTGGAGGATCGTGCCCCCGTTGCGGACGATGGAGCGGAAGAGGGCGTGGGGGATCTGGTGGGAGCCGCCGACGGACTGTTGGACGCCGAAGGCCGAGACGAGGAGGATGGCACCGATGGCCCCGATCACCCGGGCGTGCGGCTCCAGGGCCACCGCATGGGACCAGCCCGCGAGCTGCGCCTTGAAGTGGTCGTTCTCGAACAAGAGCTCGATGAGCTCGAAGCCCGTCATCTCATCGAAATCGTGGGGGATGTGGGGGATGGAGCGGAGGAGCTCGAGGGTGCGGTCCCAGTTCGCCGGGGAGGGCGGGTCGTACACCCAGACCTCCAGCAGCTCCCGCCGGATCTCCGCGAAGCGGTTGTAGATGTCCTTGAAGGTGTCCGCGTCCCTCTCGCTGAACCGCCGAATCTTCTTGTAGAACCGGTTCGCGTCATAGAGGTCCGGGACGAAGGCCGTCCCGTCCAGGAAGGGCTGGGCGCGGGAGAAGCGGGGGAAGATGAGGTTGAGCCCGTGGGCCTCGAGGTCCAGGTCGAGCATGGCGGGGCTGTGGCCCACCCAGATGCCGGAGGCGTGGGGGTTGTTCTTCCAGCCCGGGGTGCCCAGCTCCTCCGTGGAGCAGTGGGTGCCCAGCTGGTCCCGCCTCTCGATGACCACCACGTCGAGCCCGGTCTTGGCGAGGTAGCCCGCGGCCGTCAGGCCGTTAATCCCGCCGCCAACGACGACGACGTCAAACTCCGCCTGGATGGCGTCTGGCATCCGTCCGGCCCCCCGTTCACCGGGGTCCCCTCTCCCAGGCCCGCGGCGAGGGCGTCCTCGGAGCCAGCGACGGAGAGGTCACCCGTCTTCCGCCGAATACCGCGACCGGTCGGGTTAAGAAGGACGTGTACAACGTAAACCTTAAAGTGTTACATTGTAATGTTCCGAAACGTGACCACCTCGCAAAAGAAATCCGTCGTTCGCAGCATTCGCATCACCCAAGAACTCGACGACCTCATTCGGGGGGACGCGGAGGATCGGGGGCTGACGGTCAACGCCCTCATCTCCTCCGTCCTCAGCAAGTACGCGGAGTGGGATCGGTACGCGGACCGTTTTGGCTTCGTCACCATCACGCGAGACGGCTTCCGCTCCTTCATCGAGGCCATCGAGGACGAGAAGCTCATCGAAATCGCGGAGGAGCTGGGTGCCCGCAACCCAAGGGAGATGACCCTCTTCTGGTTCAAGCGACTGAACCTCGAGACCTTCCTCCAGTACCTCTCCATCTACTCCCGGTACGGACGCATCGGCGAGTACGAAGTGGAGACCCGGCAGGAGGGCCACACCATCACCTTCCACCACGACCTGGGCAGCAAGTACTCCCTCCTCCTCGCCCGCTTCCTCAAGCAGGCGCTCCAAACCATCGCCCGGGTCTCCCCCGAGCTTTCCGTCGGGGAAAACGCCCTGGCCATTCGGTTCGCATCGCCCTAGCCCCCGCCCGGGGTGCATAAGGCTAAAGGCCGCACGGCCCCTACCGCGCCCGACCGCCGTGTCCCTGCGCGACGACCTGGCCCTGTTCCCGCAGGTCCATACCGTGAAGGATTCCGTCGACCTCGACCTGGAGGTCACCCGGATCCTGAAGGAGGACGAGGACCGGGTGGTCCACTTCACGGACCTGGCGGGCCGGCCTGCGGTGGGCAACCTGTGGGCCTCCCGCGAGCGGATCTGCCAGGCCCTCGGCGTGTCCCGGGCGAAGCTCCCCTTCGCCCTCCTGGAGGCCATCCGGCACCCGGTGGCCGAGGCGACCACGGAGGACGCCCCCTTCCTGGGCGGGGGGATCAAGGGCTTCGACCTGCGGGAGGACCTGTCCGCGCCCCACTGGTACCCCGACGAGCCCGGTCGTTACCTCACCTCCGCCATCGTGGCGGCGGAGTGGGAGGGGAAGAGGAACCTGTCGTACCACCGGATGCTCGTCCTGGACCGCGACCGGCTGGTCGCGCGCCTGGTCCCCCGGCACCTCCGGTCCATGATGGAGGCCGCCTTGGGGCAAAAGGAGGAGATGCCCATCGCCATCTTTATCGGCGCCCCGCTGCCCGTCCTCCTAGCCGGGGCCACCTCCCTGGCCTACGAGTCCGACGAGCTCCGCATCGCGGCCTCCCTGGCCCGGGGGACCCGGGGAGAGCGGCTGGAGGCGGTGCGCCTGTCCAACGGCGTGACCGTCCCCGCGGATTGCGAGTACGTGATGGAGGCCCGTCTCACCGGCGAGACGCACGAGGAAGGGCCTTTTGTGGATGGCACGGGCACGTACGACCGGGTGCGGCTGGAGCCCGTAGTCCGGGTCACCCGCCTCTACCGTCGGCCCGACGCGGTCTACCATCTCATCCTGTCGGGGGGGCAGGAGCATCATCAGCTCATGGGCATGCCTCGGGAGCCTTTGATCCACGAAGCGGTTACGCGGGTGGTCCCTCACGTAGCCGGCGTTCGGCTCACGGAGGGGGGGAGTTCCTGGCTCCATGGGGTCGTCGCCATCCGGAAACAGCACGAAGGGGACGGGAAAAACGCGATCCTGGCCGCCCTCAGCGGACACACCTCCATGAAGCGGGTCGTCATCGTGGACGAAGACATCGACATCTACGACGACCGGGACGTGGAGTGGGCCGTGGCCACCCGGTTCCAGGCGAACAGGGATCTTCTCGTCATCAAGGGGGCGAAGGGCAGCTCCATCGATCCGAGCACGGGGGACACCACGGCCAAGATGGGCCTGGACGCTACGAAGCCCCTGGGCCAACCCGAGTTCGACAAGCCTGGCCTCTAGTGAATTCTCCCGCCGCGAGGCGTTGCCGACGACCGGCTCTACGGGGCCTGGTAGACATCCGGGTTCTCCGGACCCTCGACCTCCAGGAATCCCAAGGCGCCTTTGTCGATGGTCCGCGATATCGCATGGTCTACGAGGAGGTATCGTGCGGGCACCTCGAGTTTCAACTCAACGGCCGTCGCGCCTCCCGGGAGGGCCGGCGTGGTCTGCACGCTCAGGGCGGGTGGGGAGAGGAGGTCGCCCATGGTGTACACGCGGTCGAAAATCTCGCCGATTACATGGAAGGAGGAGATGAGATTCGGTCCCGCGTTGCCGAAGAAGATGCGAACGGTCTCGTTCGTGTTCGCCTTGAGGGCCTGGTCGCCTGTCAAGGCCTGGAAACGCCCGTTGAAGACCACGTATTCCGGATCTTCATACCGCATTTTCTCCCCGTCAAACTCATGGTGCCCGGGCGTCCCGGGCCGGTATTTGGAGTAGAACTCGCCTTGCACGACATAGAACTCCCGGTCCACCGCAGGCAACCCGCCTGTCGGTTCCACCAAGATCATCCCGTACATCCCCATGGCGATGTGGGAAGGGATGTGGCCCGAGGCGCAGTGGTAGATGAAGATTCCCGCGTTCAGCGCCTTGAACTGGAAGGAGGTCTCCTGGCCGGGGGGCGTCTGGGTCGCGACGGCCCCGCCGCCCGGTCCCGTCACCGCATGGAAGTCCACCGAGTGGTTCTGGGTGCTGGTCTCGTTGTTCCGGAAGTGGACCACCACGGTATCGCCAAGCCGCACCCGAAAGAAGGGTCCAGGGACGGTCCCGTTGAAGGTCCAGTAGCGGAACGTGGCGCCCGGTTCGATCTCCGCCACTACCTCCCGGACTTCCATGAAGATGTGGACCGTCGCCGTGACGTTGCGGACGATCGGGGGCGGCAGGTCCGTCGCGTCCTTGGCGATGTCGGGAACGTCGACGGGAAGAGCGGGACCTGGGCCCGAGGGACCGGTGCCTCCCCCTACGATCAGGAGGCCCTCCATGCCCAACTCCCGATGCCCGGGGACCGTGCAGTAGTATGCGAAGGAGCCGGCTTCGTCGGCGACGAAGGTGATGGAGTCGCTCAGGCCGCTGCCCATCAACCGCTGGGTCTGCACATCGTAGCCTTCCACCGCGAGATCGTGCTCGAGGGACTCTCCGTTGGTCACGGTGATGGTCACCGTGTCTCCCATGTCCACCTCTAGAACCGGGTTCGTCACGTCGTCGATGGGGCCCCCCACGCCGACATAGCCACTGAGGAAGGCGCGAAGCTCAAAGTTTACAACACCGGAGGGGGCGGGTGGCGTCCCTAGTCGACCCGCAAGGAAGCCGAAAGCGGCCCCTCCCGCGGCCGCGATCAGGAACGCGCCAAGGAAGACGGTCAACCACGTCCTCGCCGTCGGACTCTCACTCTCTGCAGCAGCCATTCCATCGCCTCTTTGCCCCCGATTTCGCGCAGGGTACCAGTGGGCCTCAGGTGGGAATGGTAGGGGAACGACTAAGCGTTTCTCCCGAACGGGTTCGGGTCAACGGGGCTGCTTCATGAGTCCGTGGAAGTAGGCGTGAAGGACCTTCGCCTCCCCCGTCCGGAGGATCTCGGAGAGCGTGGACTTGGCCACACCCAGTTTCTTCGCCAGCGAGGTCAGGCTGATTTTCTTTGGAAACTCAAAGTAGCCCAGAGTGTACGCAAGGCTGATGACCTTTTCCTGCCGGTCCGTGAGCATGTCCTTCGTCTTCGCCGATCGGATGGACAGGAGCTCTGCCTGTGGCCCTCCGTCCAGGGACTTCATGAGATCCTCGACGGCGCTCTGATCAGGCGCGATGATGTGCCACACCAGCCCGCCACCCTCCATGGCGGTCGCGTCGGTCAGGAAACACTCCGACTCGGCCAGAGAGTGGCACGCCTGGCAGTCCTTCACTTGGAGTGTGGCCAGGATCTTTCCCTTGGGCGGTACCTCCGCCTCGACCCGCAACACATCCGGGCTGCCCTCAAGAAACGCGACCACCTCGGCCGGGTCCGCATCTCCTAGCTCAATCTCCACGAGGCTCTGCAGAACGCCCCCTTCGAGGTCCTTCTGCTCGACGACGTTGACCGTAGCCCCGTGTTCCGTCATCAGGCGGGTCACCCAGCTGCAGGGGAGGTGGACCCGTAGGACGGCCTCAATCATCGCGATCACCTATTGCGGCCCGTCCTATAAGTCCGGGCTTCCAGGCTCGAACCGGGTGACACGGGTCATCCCGGGGAATCGACGCCGATAACCGACGCGACAGCTTTTAGAGGCGTGGAGGCGTGGTCTGAAGGCATGCGCCGGGCCCTCCTCCTCCTCCCCCTGCTGCTGGCATTCCTCCATCCGCTGGGCATCGCGGGAGCCCCGTCCGACGCCGATCCCCCCATCGTGGCGGGCCCCCTCCTCACCCCTCCCAATCCGGCGGTGTACGCCGCCATGCCCTTCGTCCTCCAAGCGGGCTCCCAGCCCGTCTCCGTGCGACCCGCCGAGGCCACGGAGGAGGTCATCGCCGTCCTCGTCGACTTCGACGACCAGCCCGCCCTGGGCAGCCCGGGGGATGTGGGAAGCCTCCTCTTCGATTCGGCGCCGGGGGCCCGCAGCCTTCGCGCCTTTTACCGGGAGAACAGCTACAACCAGACCCAGGTCCAGGGG
The DNA here is from genome assembly GCA_046759985.1 of Thermoplasmata archaeon. Classification (GTDB taxonomy): domain Archaea; phylum Thermoplasmatota; class Thermoplasmata; order RBG-16-68-12; family JAJISG01; genus JAJISK01. The sequence continues at coordinate 2,965 of JBHIDH010000042.1, read as the reverse complement.
GCGACGACGGATGTCTGGTACCGGGCCAACCGGGACATGACGTGGTACGGAGCGGACGGGGGGAGCATCGACGACCTCAACAGGCCCATCTACTGTCTAGCGGTCGAGGCGGTCTTGGCGGCCGACGGCGACGTGGACTTCTCCCAGTACGACACCGACAACAACGGGGAGGTGGACCACCTCGTCATCGTCCATGCGGGGAACGGCCAGGAGACCACCGCCAACACCGACCTCATCTGGTCCCACCACTGGGCCATCATCGACGCCCGGCAGTGCGGCTACCCCACCGCGAGTGTCATCGTGGACGGGGTGCAGGTCCGCGAGTACCTCATGGCCGCGGAGACCTCGCCCCTCGGCGTCTTCGTCCACGAGTTCGGCCACGACTTCGGGTTGCCGGACCTGTACGACGTGACGGGCTTCACCCTGGGCATCGGCGTCTGGGGGGTCATGGGCACGGGTTCCTGGAACGGGGTCCCGCGGGGCTCCAGCCCGGCCCACTTCACCGCGTGGTCGAAGGCCCAGCTCGGCTGGCTGGAATTCCGCGTCGTGACCGGCGCCCTGGCCCCGGCCTCCATCCCCGCCCTGGCCACGAGTCCCGTGGCGTACAAGCTCCCCATCAAGGAGTCCTTCCGGGGCGACGAGTACTTCATCATCGAGAACCGGCAACCCCTCGGCTTCGATCAGGGCCTGCCCGGCTCCGGCCTCCTCATCTGGCACGCGGACGAGACGGTGAGCAGCAACATCAACTCGAACCGACGCCTGGTGGACCTGGAGGAGGCGGACGACGGCCGCGGGACCTTCTTCGCCGACAACCCGTCCCAGCCCACCGACACCTGGGCCGACGACCCCCTGGGCTTCACCCCGGACTCCGTCCCCGGGAGCGACGACAACGACGGCGCCCGGACGGGGTGGAAGGTGACGGGCATCAGCCCCTCCGGCTCGGTCATGCAGGCGAACATCAGCGCGGGCGTGGCCGTGGATCTGGCCATCCTCGACGCCATCCACCCGAGCTTCGTCCCGCTGGACCAGCCCGTCCGGGTCGACGTGGTGGTCACGAACCGCGGCCTCACCACGGTGTCCAACGGCACCCTCACCTTCGACGTCTTCTACGAGGCGTACAACGTCACCGCCCGGGTGGCCGAGGAGGGGCGTTCCCTGCTCCCCCTCGACGAGGGCGAGACCCGGTCCCTCTCCTTCGCCTTCACGCCCGACCAGCGAGGTACCTACCTCGTGGAGGCGGCCGCCTGGGTGACCGGCGACGAGCTGCCGGAGAACAACGTCCGCATCGTCCACGTCGTCGCCGGCCAACACCTGTTGGTCGAGGACGTGGAGGGCGACACCTCCGGATGGACCACCTCCGACGACCTCGGGTCCGCCCACCGCTGGGCGGTCGTGGAGGACGGGGACGGCTACGGGACCGCCCAGAGCCCCGTCCGAGCCTGGCGCTTCGGGGACTTCGGCGTCTCGGGCGTCCCGACGGTGTACGAGTTCTACCACCTGACGAGCCCGGAGATCCCCCTGGGGGCCGCGGTGCCCCGCCTCCTGTACTACCAGCGGTACGAGCTCGGCAGCGCGGCGGAGGAGAGCGGCGCCGGCCCCCCCGGGTCCGACGTGGCAAGTGTTTCCGTCTCCTTCGACGGCGGCCCGTGGATCGAGGTGGCCTCCTTCACGGGAGCCGAGCTTGACTGGGCGCCGGTCTACGTGGACCTGGCCCCGTACGCCGGCGGGGCCCAGCGCATGCAGCTCCGCTTCACCGCCACGGCGGGGCGCATGCCGGAGGACGGCGGGTGGTGGATCGACGACGTGGCCATCCTGCGGGTCCCCCTCGCGCCCCTGCCCTTGCTGAAGCCCCTGGAGACGCAGCAGGAGGTCCTCCCGGGCAGCACCGTGTCCTTCCTCTTCCTCATGGTGAACGTGGGGGACCTGCCTTCGGACTTCACCTTCTTCACCCAGGGCCTCCCCGTCGACTGGGACGCCCTCATCGGCCGGAACGAGACCGCGGCCATCCCCGTGGCGGAGTACGGGGAGCGCCTGGACCCCGACCAGCAGCGGGCCCTGAACCTGATCGTCCGGGCCCCCTTCCTGGCGGAGCGGGGGGTCCTCCACCAGGGCGTCCTCACCGCGGTCACGGTGGACGAGGGGACCACCGCCTACTTCGTCTTCACGCTCCAGGTGCCCTTGGGCTTCGGGTTCGACCTCTCGGGCCGGACCTTCGTCGTGGCCCTCATCATCGGCGGGGTCATGCTGGCCCTGGCCATGGTGCTGACGGCCCTCCGGCGCCGGCGTTCCTACCCCCCGTACTAGCTTTATACGCCTCTCCCCTTCTCTCGACGTGCTTCTGGCGAACCCCCTCCTCGTGCCCGGCGAGCTGGAGGAGCGGGCCTACCAGGTCAACATCGCGCGCGCCTGCCTGGAGCGCAGCACCCTCGTCGTGTTGCCCACGGGCATGGGCAAGACCGTGGTGGCCCTCCTGGTCCTCGCCGAGCGCCTCCGGCAGGGGGCGGGACGGGTCCTCTTCCTGGCCCCGACGAAGCCCCTAGTGGAGCAGCACGCGGCCTTCCTCCGGGCACGGCTCCGGGACGAGATCGAGACCGGCGTCTTGACGGGCGAGGTCGCGCCCGCGGACCGGGAGTGGACCTGGGTCCACGACCGCATCGTCGTCTCCACCCCCCAGGTGGTTCGGAACGACCTGAAGTACGGGCGGACGGACCTGGAGGCGTTCGGGCTGTTGGTCTTCGACGAGGCCCACCGGGCCGTCGGGGACTACGCCTACGTGCAGGTGGGAGAGGCCTACAAGGCCCAGAAGGGCCTCGTCATGGGCACCACCGCCTCCCCGGGAAGCGACCCGGAACGCATCCTGGAGGTGGCCCGCAACCTGGGCATCGAGGGGGTGGAGATCCGGACCGAGTACGACCCGGACGTGGTGAACTACATCCACGACGTGCGGATGGAGCGGGTGAGCGTC
>JBHIDH010000041.1:0-8907 GCA_046759985.1 Thermoplasmata archaeon | reverse complement strand
TTGGAAGTCGCGTTTCCCGTTTTGACGATCTTCACCTGTGGATACTCCTCCCGCACCCGGAGGAGCATGGCCGCCTTCAGCCACTTCCCCAATCCGTGCCCCCGGAAGGCCTCCCGGACGCCGGTCCCGTATTGGTGGATCATCGTCTTCTCGTCGGGGAAGTAGCCCATGACCGTGTAGCCGCTGATGGTCCCTCCCTTCTCGAGGGTAATCGCCCGCTGGAGGGTGCCGCCCGCGTTCACGTACGAATCCACGCGTTCCCGGAGGATCTCCGGTGTCCAGACCTCGTCCCCGACGTCCAGGTCTTCCCGGGGCTCTTGGTTCCCCACCTCCGTCTGGATGTCGCAGAACTCCTCGATAAGCGATTCATCGGGTTGGTTGGTGGAGAACTGCAGGGTCGTCTCCGTTGATCGGGCCGGGCCCGCCTCCGCCCACTCCTCGACCATGTTCCAGTCAAGCTGGTCCAGATACAGGCGGCTCTCCCGCCAACGCAGCGCCACCTCGGCCCCGATGGCCTCGATAAAACGCCTTCCGTCCTCCTCGTCGGTGCCGAGTACGATGAGGGAGCGACCGCGCTTCCGCGCGACTTCAACGGCCTTCACCAAGAGGGCGCGTCCCATGCCCTGTCTTCGATAGGGAGCAAGAACCTCCGCGTACGCCCAAAGCATGTGGGCATTCGTCTTGTGGGCAAGAGCCTCCTCACGAGTGAGATTGAGTTTCAGCCATCCGATGAGCTCCTCCGGTTCCCCACGTGTCGTGGCGAAGTAGAGCGATTCCCACTCCGGATCGGACCGCTTCATCAGCTCCTCCGTCGCACGGTCTCCCAAGAGGGGGTCGTCCGGACCCGTCTCCTTGCGGCGGACCCTTCGGAATGCGTGGTACCTGGCCCAGTCGTCGACCGACGCAGTCTTGGGCAGGAAGGGGGCAGTTTCGGCCTTCACAGGCGAGAAACGGACGGACCGTATCTAAGCCTTCCTGGGTCGCCCGCCTTTGAGCCTTCGCGGGGCAGGACGATTCAAAGGACCAGCCCCGTCAGACCGCCAACGGCCTCCTCCACCGACTCCCCCGTCTTCGCATGGGTTGCTCGTCGGAATCTCGGACTTCGACCATGAATCCTTAAGTTCTCCTCTCATCCCCCTCCGTCCGTGACCCAAGACACCGAGAAATTCCCCGATTACGTCCTTCGCAACAGGACTGCGCGGGACACTTCGCCATCAATGCCTTCGACCAGGGAGAGAGGGTCGTGATCTTCGAGGCCCCCACCGGCTTCGGCAGGTCCATCGCCAACATCGTCGCAGCCCAGAACTACGCGACCGCCTACGGGAGGTCTTGGACCTGTGACGCAGGGACCTCCTCATTTCGGGCAGATTTGGGCGGATGTTAGGCAGACCTTATCATCTTTCGGAATCTCGTCGGCAGATTCTTAACCGCACACCGGCCTAGAAGACGCTCACCCCCGAGGTGACCCTCGTTGGCGGATGGCGACTCCAACAAGTGCGGTCTTTGCGGTGCCGAGTTGGGGTCCAGCTCGGACGTCTGCCCCAACTGCGGGGCGGACCTTTCCCTCCTCGACCTGGAGGAAGGGGAGGGGCTGGATGCCATCAAGCAGTCCACCTCCCTCGACGATCTTCTGGCGACGGTGCTCGACAATCCCGAGATGGCAACGTCCAAGAAGAAGGAAGGCGGGAAGTCCTTCGACGACCTCGACCTGGACCTGGAGATCCCGGATGAGCCGGTGGAGAAGCCCAGGCTGGATCTAGACGTCCTCGAGGAAGAGCCCGCGCCCCCCGCGGAGGCCGTGGGCGAAGCACCCCCTCAGGCTGAAGTACCGCCGGAGGACGAGGCCTTGCCGGAAGTCCCCACGGTTCCGGAGGAGGAAGTCGTCACGTACGAGTGTCCCGAGTGTGGGGCCAGGGTGGCCGAGAACGCCTCCCTGTGTGTTTCCTGTGGCGCCCTCTTCTCCGAAGAGACCTTGGCCTGTCCCGAGTGCAACGCCGAGGTGCCGACGGGGTCCCCCCGATGTCCCCAGTGCGGGGTTCAGTTCCTCCCGGAGACGGAGGCGGGGCCATCCTTCGCCGCAGAGACGGTCGCCCCTTGGCCGACCGCCGGGTCCGGGACTCGCCTCGCGCCCACGGGTTCCGGACACCTCGTAAAGAGCATCCTCGATCGCTACGAGACCCTGGAGCAGCAGCCCCTCCTGCCAAGCCGGGATGCGACGGCCTTGCAGCGGTCTCTGAAGGAGTACGTGACGTACCTGCGAAGCCTCCTCATCCTCGCCAAGGCGGTCCGCGTGCCCACCGACAGCATCCAGATCAAGGTGGCCGACGCGACGAGGCGGGCTCGAGCCGGCGACCTCGAGGGGGCCGTCCGGATGGCCCACAGCGCCAAGCTCGCGCTGGAGCAGTCCCTCGCCCTCCAGGTCGCCAAGCGGCTGGAGATGCTTCAGGCCGAGCTGGAGGAGAACCGGACGCGGGGAACCCCGTTTCCCGTAGCGGAGAGCCTCGTCAAGCGGGCCGTCGTCAGTCTTGAGTCGGGTCGCGTGCAGAGCGCCTACGAAGGATTGGAGCGGGCGAGGGAGGACGTGGCGGCCAGCTCGGGGGGCCAGACCGATGCCCGCTATGCCATCCAGACGGCCAAGGAGATGGTGGACGAGGTCACCCCGCTGGGCCTCCGGACGGGCGAACTCGAGACCTCCCTCGCCCAGGGGGAGGCGGCACTGCGGCATGGGAACTGGGAGAGGGCGGCCCAAACGGCGTCCTCCGTCCAGGAACGAGTCACGGAGACCCTGCAGGCCGGGCTCTTGGGGGAGATGAAGCGGATCCGGGAGAAGGTCATGCAGCTAAAGATTCAAGGCAAGGACATCAGCCGTCCCATCGCCCTCCTGAAGCAGGCGGGGGCGAGCATCAAGGAGAAGAGCTACGAAGACGCCATGCGGTATCTGGACCTGATCAAGCAGGACATCAGGATGTAGGGTCGCGTCCCTCACAAGAGGTTCACGACCTCGGCCTCGCTCTCGAGGGTCCGGAGATCCCGCTCCTCCCAGGTGGAGGGATTCAGTGTGAGGAGGAAGATGAACTCGCTTTCGGCGATCTCGTCCACGAGCCTCCGGAGGAACTTCAGGACGGCCTCGAAGCTGTTGCTGCTCTTGAGGAATTCCAGGCCCTCGAGCATGAGGATGCCCTGGCCTCCTGAGACCATGAAGCTCTCCATGCGGTGCAGGATCCGTTCCAGGACGGGCTCCACGGTGCGCTCTTCGGAGTCCTGCTTGTCGGTGAGCCAATAGAGCTCCGCTCCGTCGACGACGAAGCGGTCCTTCACCCGGCCGGGGTTGGTTCGGCAGATAAGGAGGCCACGGATGCGCGTGATCTTTTGGGCGAAGGCCCGATACGCGGTCTCCCCCTTCGGCTCCTCGAAGATGTAGCTTCGTCCCGGGCGCAAATCGGGTAGCCGCGCGGGCCCGGGCGCGGGCGCCTCTCCGGCTTCCTTCTCCTCGCGGCGGTCGTCTCCCAGGGCCTCCCGGGCCGTGGCAACCTCCACGGGCTTTCCCATCGCCTTGGCGTAGGCCAGGACCCGGTTCACCCCTCCCTCCAGTTCACGCATGCCCACCGTGAACCGCTCCGCCAGGAAATCCGGGAGTTCCGCGGAGAAGCCCACTTCCTTGCGGGCGAGCTGAAACACGACGAAGGCCCGGCGAATCTCAGGGTCGGGAGACCGGAGATCGACCACGAGGCCCGATTCGAACCGCGACCGCAGACGCGCGTCCACCCCCTCCATCCCGGAGGGATAGCGATCGGCCACCATGACCAGGGGCTTTCCCTGCCCACGGAACTCCTCGAAGATCTCGAAGAGCTCCTCCTGGACGCGGTCGCGCCCCTCAATGTCCTGGAGGTCGTCCAGCAGGAGGAGGTCGAGGGACCGGAGGGACTCCCGGAACTCGGCAATGATCTGGTCGCGATCCGCCGCCTGGATCTCGGACCAGAACCGGGTGGCCGTCCAATAGCGGACCTTCGCCTCCGGATCCCGCTCCATGAACTGATGGCCGGTGGCGTGGAGGAGGTGGGTCTTTCCCAGCCCGGGCGTGCCCACGAGGAGGAGGGGATTGTAGGGGTCTACGGCCCCCTCTGCAATGGCCTTGCACGCTGCGTGGGCGAACCGGTTGGAGTCTCCCACGATGAAGTTGTCGAAGGTGAAGCGGGGGAGAATGCCGGTGTTCGCATCCACGTCCTCCCGGCCCTTCCTTCTCTTCGGACGGGCCTTCTTGGGTGTGGCCTTGCGCGCCTTGGGCTTTTCCTCCGGCTCCTCCTCCGGCTCCTTCTCCGGTTCCTCCGCCAATTCGGCGTCTGCCTCGGCCATCGGCTCCGGCGCGATCTCCTCGGGCGGAGCTTCCGTGATCCCGGGTTCGGGCGGCTCCGGCTCGAGATCTTCCGGCGGGGCGGGCAGGGGCCGCTCTTCGGCCTCGGCGCCAGGAGCGGGGGCCGGGGCCTCGTCCGACGGGGGCGGGGGGGTCTTCCTTCCGCCCTTCTTTCCCTTCGTCGGCTTCTTGGCCTTCACCTTGCTCTTCCCCTTTGCCTGGGGCTTCCGCCTCTTCCCCTTGGCCTTGGGCTCCTGCTCCTCGAGGTAGTCCGCCAGGTCCCGAATGGTCTCCTTGGCGGGCGGGGCCTCCTCGGCCTTTGGTTCGTCGGGTACCGCGCGAAGCTCTTCGAGCTTCTTCATAAGGCTCCCGAATCCCCGGGAGATGCGGCCCGACTTCGTCCGGAAGGAATCGAGGAGAGCGTCGGTGTCCAGGTCGGCGTGAACCTCGATGAGGGAGCCCGTGTCCTTCGCCATCTCCCGGACCCGAGGCAGGGCCCCCTTCCCGCGAAACATGCCCTCGGGGCCCACGTAGAGGGCCAGGACCTCCTTCCCGTCCTTCATGATCAGATAGCCCTCGCCCGGCTCGTCCGCGTGGATGACCTTGACGTACCCGGTGAACCCCTTGTTCCGAAGGATGGGCACCATGCGCTTGAGGGCGTCCGGTCGGCCCTTGAAAACCTTGGAGACCCGTCCCTTCGGAAGCTTTAGGTTCTTGATCACTGGAGGCCCTGTTGTCGAGCTTTTCGAGGCTCATATATACCTTAACGTGCCAGTTGCAGGACTGATAACGGCCGGGTTAAACCTCAGGCCGCCGGGCGTCGCGAACGACACCGAACCTATTAAGAAGCCGGCGCCCTCCGTTCTTCCCGAGACAGCGCGAACCGGGGGATGGCCCTGAAGTTTTACACCCTGGACGACTTCGATCCTGCGGGGAGGACCGTTCTTCTGCGCCTGGACATCAACTCCCCCATCGACCCGACCTCCGGGCGAATCCTCAACGACAGCCGCATTCGCCAGCACATGGTCACCCTGCGGGAGCTCCGGGACGCGCGGGTTGTCATGATGGCCCACCAGGGACGCCCCGGGAAGGACGACTTCACGACGATGGAGAAGCACGCCGACCGGTTGTCGTACTACCTGGGCCGCGAGGTCCAGTACGTGGACAGCCTCTTCGGCCGGCAGGCCCTCGAGGCGATCTCGGGGCTGCGAAGCGGGGAGTTCCTCCTCCTAGAGAACACCCGGTTCTACGCGGAGGAGGTGGTGCTCCAAGGCCTGGGCCCTGACAAGATGGCCTCCTCCCGTCTCGTCACCACCCTGGGACCCCGCGCCGAGATCTTCGTCAACGACGCCTTCGCGGCGGCCCATCGGGCCCAGCCGAGCCTAATCGGGTTCTGCGAACGCGTCCCGAGCCTGGGAGGACGGGTCATGGAGCGGGAGGTGCGCGCCCTGGACCAGGCGTTGCACGCCGAGGCGCGTCCCAAGGTGGCGATCCTGGGCGGCCAGAAGGTGGACGACTCCCTCGAGGTGGCACACCGCCTCCTCTCCGAGGGGATCGTGGACCGGATCCTGGCCACGGGAGCGGTGGCGAACCTCCTCCTCTGGGCCGGCGGCACCCGGCTGGGGAAGCCAAGCGAGGAGTTCCTCCGCCGGGAGATTGTCGGGGCGAAGGCGGTGGTCGAGGAGGGAGGTCGCCTCCTCGCCAAGTTCGGGGAGCGCATCGGGCTTCCGGAGGACCTCGTGGTCAACGTCAAGGGGCGTCGGAAGGCCATCGCGCCCGCCGACCTGCCCTCGGACTATCCGATCTACGACGTCGGGCTCAACACGATCGTCCGTTACCTGGACGAGATTTCCGAGGCGGCCGTCATCATCCTGAACGGGCCCGCCGGTGTCTTCGAGATCGAGGAGTTCTCCGTGGGAACCCGAGAGCTCTTCCTGGGCGTGGCCCGGGCGCGGGGCTTCAAGGTGGTGGGCGGAGGACACACCGTCACGGCGGTGGAACAGCTGGGCATCGCCAACCAGCTCGATCACGTCAGCACGGGCGGGGGCTCCCTGATTCACTACCTCGCCGGCCGTCCCCTGCCCGTGATCGAGGCGCTGGAGCGTTCCCGGGCGAAGTTCCGGGCCCCGAATCCGGGCCCCTAGGAATCATCCTCGATACCCGAGGCGCGAGGGTTTTATTGCGCCCCTCCGACGAGCCGGGTGATGCCCTCCGGATACGTTCCCACCTACGTGCGAGGCCTGGACGAACTTCTAGGGGGCGGCATCCCCGAGGGCAGCGTCGTCTTGGTGACGGGGACCCCGGGGGCCCGGAAGAGCTCCCTCGTCTTCCACATCCTCCACCACAACGCCCGCCTGGGTCGGCCGGGCCTCTTCATCGCGTTGGAGCAGAGCGAGAAGGACCTCATGGCGGGGATGCGGAAGCTGGGCCTCGACGGCTTGAGCGAGAAGAAGCTGTACGTCATGGACACCACCGCGTTGCGGGCGCAGCTGGAGGCGCAGGAGACGGAGACGGACTGGTCGGCGATCATGCGGTACGTGATCCAGGAGTCTGTGGAGGCCGACCGCCGGCAGATCATCGCGATCGACTCGCTGGACGTCCTTTACGCCCTGGGGAGCCTCGTCAACCCCCGGCGGGAGCTCTTCCACTTCTTCAACTTCCTCCGGGAGCTCGAACAGACCACCCTTCTCATCTCGGAGATCCCGATGGACAGCACCCGTCTCGCCCGGTACGGGGAGGACTTCCTCGCGGACGGGGTGTTCCTCCTCCGCCACTACGACGTCGGGGAGACGGGGGTCCAGCTTCGCCTCCGGTGCGTGAAAATGCGTCGCACGCGGCACGAGGAGGGATACTTCGCCCTGGACCGGGATCCTAACGGGTTCTACGTGACGAACGTCATCTCTCGCCAGGGGGAGCGCCTCCTCCGTCGGTGAGGCGGGTCCCGCGACCCGACGGGGAGTCGGAACGGTTGAGACGACGGGGTCCTCCTGTTGACCCTCCTTCCCCGCAGCGCGTGACGTGCCCCGGAGGGGACGTTTGCGGGGCGGGTCATTATTCCCGTCGATAATCGGACCCCACGCCTTAAGCGAGAATCAACCGTTCCGCAGCCCAATCACCTCTCGCGAGGGTGCAGCCATGGCTCGAAGGAGGAAACGCAAGGGCAGGCCCGAGGATGCCCACGCCGAAAGCTGGCAGCCCTCACAGGGAGATGGTTCCCTCACTGAACAAATCCAAGGCATCGCAATCCTGCAGACCGACCTCCAGGAGCTTGAGGAGGGTTTCACCCAGAGAATCAGGGACGTGCAGGCCAAGGGCCGCGCCCTAGGTCAGCTGGCGTCGGCCATCGAGGTCCGGGGCGCCGACGTGATCGAGCGGTCCGAATCCCTGGATGCGCGAGAAGCTGCCGTCACGGAGCGTGAGAGAGCGACGGAGGAAGGGGAAACCAGGCTACGGGAAGACCGCGCGACGTTCGAGGAAGAAAGCCGGGTCGCGCAGGCAAGATGGGAGGAGGGGGAGGCCTCTCTGAAGTCCTTACAGGAATCCGTCGCGCAGGAGAAGGAGGAATTGAACCAACTTCGGGAGACCCTGCTCCAACAGAAGGATCGCCTTGACGCGAGGGCGCAGGCGCTAAAGGCGGAGTCCTCCCGCATCGCGGAGAGGGAGAGGAACCTCGGAGGCCAGGAAGAGAGATTGCGCGTCCTGGAGGGCGAGCTTACCGCGCGGGAGCAGGATGTCGAGGACACGGAACGCAGGATCGCGACCCTGCAGCAGGATATGGAGGAGCGACAGGAGGCGTTGCGGACCGCGGAGGACGCATGGGGCCAGCGAGAGGCCGAACTCCAGTCCCGCGTAGAAGAGGTCGAGGGACGCGAACGGGAGACGGAGGCGGCCCTCGAGAGAGTCCAGGTGGAGGAGCGTGAGAGTCGGGCCCGGCTCGAAGCTCTCAGGGAAACGGTCGAGACCGAGAGGCGGGAATTTGAAGAGCGGCAGGAACTCATGAAGCGGAAGGCGAAGGAGCTCTTCGAGGCCACTAAGTTGTAGGGCTGGGTGCCTGCGGGCCCACCAACGGGCATCATGGGTACGAGTCGACCTCGCCGCGGGGCGGGGAACGGAGGCCCTGGGGAGCGCGGGGTCTGCGTAGTTCACGAGCCGCCAAAGGGAGCCTCTCCCACCTCCTCAGGAAACGACGGCGGGGATTCCTTGTCCGGTCCGGGAGACCCTCGGACCTTGGCGCCACCGGTTTCTCCTCCGCTCGCCCTATCGAAAGCCTCGAATCCTGCGTAGGAGGAGGGCCACGGCCGTCGACAAGGCGGCCCCTATGACGAGGCCCAGTACGATGATAACCGTGGTGGAGACCTCGAGGCCTGGCGGCGGAATCACGGGCTCGGTTTCGACCGTGACCGTGATGCTTACCATCGCGGTGTTGCCAGACCTGTCCGCCGCCCGGGCGTAGATGGTAGTCTCCTCTTCCTCGAGGGTCAAGGCGACGGTCCAGGACGTCGTGCCCGTGGCCCGGACCCAGCTCGTCCCGTCGGTGCTCAACTCCACCCTGTCCA
>JBHIDH010000040.1:0-9123 GCA_046759985.1 Thermoplasmata archaeon | reverse complement strand
GCGGTTCTGCCACTACTGCTCTCGGGTCTGCTGCATGTACTCCATCAAGGAGGCCCTCCAGGCCGTGGACCACGGGGTGGAGGACGTCACCGTCCTCTACATGGACATCCGGGCTTACGGCAAGGGCTTTGACGACTTCTACCAGCGCACGCAGGAGGAGGGCGTTCGGTATATCCGAGGGAGGCCCTCCCGGATTCGAGGAAACGGCGGGAACGTCCGGGTCCGCTACGAGGACACCCTGGTGGGCGCCGTCCAAGAGGAGGATTTCGACCTCGTGGTCCTCGCGCCGGCCCTCCTGCCGTCCCGGGGGCTGGAAGGCCTGGCCTCCGTCCTCGAGGTCGAGGTGGACGAGGACGGCTTCATCCGGACTACGGCCGCCCGCGGGAGCCTGGAGCGGACCACCCGGGAGGGGATCTACGTGGCGGGCTGCGCTTCGGGCCCGAAGGACATCCCAGACAGCGTGGCGGAGGCCAGCGGCGCCGCCGCCAGCGCCATGGGCCACATCGCGGCCCGGTCCTGGCCCGTCCCGGAGGAGGTGGAGCCCATCGACGTCTCCGGGGAGTCGCGGGTGGGTGTCTTCATCTGCAACTGCGGGTCCAACATCGCGGGCACCGTGAACGTGCCGGAGGTGGTGGAGTCCGCCGGGGGCCTGGAGGGAGTCGCCGTCTCCCAGCAACAGATGTTCTCCTGCTCCGCCAACACGCTGGCGCAGATCACCGAGACCATCCGGACGAAGAAGCTCACCCGAGCCGTGGTCGCGGCGTGCTCCCCCAAGACCCACGGGCCCACCTTCATGAAGGCCTGCGCCCGGGCGGGCCTAAATCCCTACCTGCTGGAGATGGCCAACATCCGAAACCAGGACTCCTGGGTCCACAAGAAGGAGCCCGAGGCGGCCACGGAGAAGGCCAAGGACCTGGTGCGGATGGCGGTGGAGAAGGCCAGGCGCCTTCAGCCGTTGACGAAGGTCCGACAGAAGGTGGTCCGCCGCGCCCTGGTGGTCGGCGGAGGTGTGGCTGGCATGAGCGCCGCCGTGGCCCTGGCGGACCAGGGATTTGAGACCCACTTGGTGGAGCGGGAGCTGCACCTGGGCGGCCTGGTCCGGAGGCTGCACCGTGTGGCGGGCATGGAGCTCCCCGCCGAGGAGGTCCTACGGGAGAAGAAGAGGGAGGTGGCCCGGGCCGGCGTGAGGGTGCACCTGGGTACGGAGGTCGAGGTGGTCAGCGGCTACGTGGGCAACTTCCACGTCACCCTCACCAACGGCGAGAGCCTAGACGTGGGCGGCATCGTGATGGCCACGGGGGCCACGCCTCATGTCCCTGACACCCTGGGTTACGGGAAGGATGCCCGGGTCATCACCAACCTGGAGCTGGAGGAGACGATGCCGAACGTGGAAGCCGAGAAGGTCACCTTCTTGGGGTGCATCGGCTCCCGGCAGGGGAACAAGGGCTGCTCCCGGTACTGCTGCCAGTCCATGATTCAGCAGGCTCTCCGCCTGCGGAAGCAGGGCAAGAGGGTCCGCGTGGTCTCCAAGGACATCCGGACCTACAACCGCCACGCCGAGGAGCTCTACGAGGAGGCCTGCCGGTGGGGCGTTCAGTTCTTCCGGATCTCGGAGGAGAAGGCCACAAAGGAGCAGGTCGAGTGGCAGGGCGGTCGCCTCCTCCTCCACGACGCGCTGTCGGACGAGGACGTGGCCGTTCCCTCGGACCAGCTCGTCCTGGTCCTGGGCCTCGACCCCCCTACGGCCGGGGCCGTGGAGGAGCAGCTCAAGCTGGCCATCGGGGAGGACGGCTTCCTCCTGGAGAGCCACCCCAAGCTGGGACCGATGGAGGCCGCGGTCCAAGGGGTGTACCTAGCCGGCTCCTGCCAAGGCCCCAAGGACGTAGGGGAGTCGATCTCCCAGGGTCTGGGAGCGGCGGGCAAGGCCTCCGTCCTCCTGGCCCGGGAGGAGGTGGAGATGGCCCCGCTGACGGCCGTCGTCGATACCGAGGCGTGCACCGGCTGCACCCTCTGCGCCAAGGTCTGTCCCTACAGCGCCATCATCGCCCCCCTGAAGGAGCCCGCCGTGGTGGTGGATGCGGCCTGTACGGGATGCGGCACGTGCGCCGCGGCCTGTCCCGTGGACGCCATCACCATGCCCGGGTTCACGGACCCACAGATCCTCGCCCAGATCGACGCCGCGACGGAGGCGAATCCCGAGGAGAAGGCGGTGGTCTTCGCCTGCAACTGGTGTTCCTACGCCGGGGCGGACCAGGCGGGGATTGCCAAGTTCCAGTATCCGCCGTCCTCCCGCATCATCCGGACCATGTGCTCCGGCCGCATCTCGGATAAGTTCGTCCTCCGGGCCTTTGAGCGGGGCGCGGGGGCTGTCATGATCAGCGGCTGTCACCTCGGCGACTGTCACTACCTGACGGCCAACTACGAGACAGAAAAGCGGTTCCATCGCTGGAAGAAGAAGGTGAAGGCCAGGGGGTACAACCCCGAGAAGCTCGAGCTGGGCTGGTTCACCGCCGCGGAGGGGAAGCTGTTCGCCGAGCGGATGCGAAGCCTCCACGAGCGGATCCGGGAGCTGGAGGCGTCGGGGGCCGAGGCCGAGGCGGAGGTCACGGGGGGAGAAGGATGAGGGCCGCGGCCGCGGTGGAGCTGGACGACGAGCTCTGGCAGCGGGTGTACGAAGTCACGGCCGGGGCCATGAACCCCTGCTTCCAATGTGGGACTTGCAGCGCGTCCTGCCCCCTCCTGTCCTACCTGGGCCGCCCCCTCTCCGCCCGGAAAATCCTCCGGCGGGCGCAACTGGGCCGCGAGGATGGGATGGAGGACATCTGGATGTGCAGCGCGTGTCGTTTCTGCGAGGTCCGCTGCCCCCGGGACGTCCACATCGTGGAGGCCATCATGGGCCTGCGGGCCCTGGCCTTCCAGGGGAGGAACGTTCCGCCGGAGATGAACAGGCTCCTATGGTCCGCCCTGGAGGAGGGAAACCCCTGGAACGGCCCCCGGTCCGAGCGGTCCACGTGGGCCGAGGGGCTCAAAGTGCGGGACGCCGCCGAGGGCGTGGCCGTCCTGCTGTACGTCGGGTGCGCGGCCTCCTACGATCCCCGCCTGCAGCGGGTGGCCCGGGGCCTGGTCCAGGTCCTCAACGCCGCCGACGTGGACGTGGGCATCCTGGGAGGCCGGGAGAGGTGCTGCGGGGACGCCGTCCGCGTCACCGGCGAGAGGGGCTACCTGCAGCGGCTCGTTGAGGAGAACGTGAAGGCCTTCGAGGGGACGGAGGCGAGCACCATCGTGGCCGTCTCGCCCCACTGCTTCGACATGTTCCGGAACCTGTACCCCCGCTACGGCCTGGAGGCGGAGGTCCTCCATTACACGGAGTACCTGGAGCACATGCTGGACGAGGGGGCCCTGAAGCCGGCCGGGGTGAAGTCCCGGGTCGCCTATCATGATCCCTGCTACCTGGGCCGCTACAACGGCATCCTCGAGCCCCCGAGGAAGCTCCTGGAATCGGTGCCTGGCCTGGAGCTGGAGGAGCTGCGGGACAACCGGCTGAACGCCCTTTGCTGCGGGGGCGGTGGCGGCGGCATGTGGCGCGAGGAAGGCGGAGAGAGGCTGTCCGACAAGCGCATGGAGCAGGTGAAGGAGGCGGACGTTCCCCTGCTGGCCACGTCGTGCCCCTACTGCATCCAGAACTTCGAGGACAGCGCCCGCCGGATGGAGGGGCCCCGCGTCGTCGACGTCATGGAGCTGCTCACCCGACCCAAGGGGGTAAGAGGCTGACCCCGGAGGCGCGAGGGGACGCCTACCGGGGCCTCTGGGTCTACCTGGAGCAGCAGCAGGGCCATCTCCTCCCCGTCGGCCTGGAACTCCTGGGCAAGGGCAGGGAGCTGGCCGACGTGCTCGGCGAGCCCCTCACGGCCATCGTACTGGGCCACAAGACGGACGACCTAGGGAGGGAGGCCATCCGGTACGGAGCGGACGAGGTCCTTCTGGCGGACCATCCCCTCCTGGAGGGCTACACCACCGACGCTCATGCGAAGGTGATGGCGCAGCTCATCGAGGAGCGGAAGCCCAACGTCCTCCTCGTGGGCGCGACGTACAACGGAAGGGACCTGGCCGGTCGGTTGGCCGTCCGACTCTCCACCGGGCTTACGGCCAACGCCACCCGCCTGGAGGTGGACCGGGAGAGGGGCCTCCTGCTGTCCGCCGTCCCAGGCTTCGGCGGAAGCATCCTGGCCATCATCAAGTCCGAGTACGGACGACCCCAGATGTCCACGGTGCGCCCGGGCATCTTCGCACCGCTGGAACCCAGCGACGAGCGGGAGGGAGGGGTCGAGAAGGTCACCGTGGACCTCCGTCCGGAGGACATCCGCTGCCGCGTCCTGGAGAGGGACGTCCTACCGCGGGAGGAGATCGGTTCCACGGAGCGGGTCCTCGTGGCGGGCATGGGAACCGGCGGCGACCTGAAGCTGCTGGAAGAGCTGGCCTCCCTCCTGGAGGCGTCCATCGGGGTGACGAGGCCCCTGGTGGACCTCGGCGTGGCCATGCGGGAGAAGCAGGTCGGCTCCACGGGCATCTCCCTGCGGTCGAAACTGGCCGTTGTCCTCGGGGCCAGCGGTGCCAGCCACTTCGTCTCCGGCCTGAGGGACGTGGGCACCGTCGTGGCCATCAACAAGGACGAGAAGGCCCCCATCTTCGACGAGGCGGACCTCTGCGTGATAGGGGACCTCTTCGAGATCCTGCCGTCCCTCATTGAGGAGCTGGAGAAGGTGAAGGTCGGGACGGCTTGACGCCCCGCCTCGTCGTCTCCTTGAAGGTGGTCCCGAAACCCGAGGAGGTCACCCTGAACCCGGAGACGAGGACCCTGGACCGTGCGGGCGCGGAGAACGTGCTGAACCCGCCGGACAAGAACGCCTTGGAGGTCGCCCTGCGACTCAAGGACGCCTACGGCGGCACCGTCACCCTCGTCTCCATGGGACCGCCCCTATTCAAGGAGTTCCTGGAACTCTGCCTAGGCATGGGGGCCGACCGGGCGATCCTCCTGAGCGATCGGGCCTTCGCCGGCGCCGACACCTACCCCACCTCCCTCACTCTGGCCCGGGCCATTCAGAAGCTGGGAGAGTACGACCTGGTCATCTGTGGGGAGGAGTCCGCCGACGCCAGCACGGGCCAGGTGCCGCCCGGTCTGGCGGAGTGGCTCGGGGTCCCGCAGATCACCTTTGTGGACGACGTCCAGATCCAGGGGAACTCCGTCATCGCCCGGCGGGCCCTGGGGTCCGGCTACGAGGTCCTAGAGGCCAGGATGCCCGCCGTCGTATCCGTCGTGGTGGGCTCCAACGAGCCCCGGTTCCCCGACTTTGTCCGGGTGGAGAAGGCGGCCGAGTCCGGATGGGTGAAGGTATGGACCGCTGCGGATCTCGGCCTGCGGGGGGACGAGGTGGGCCTCAAGGGCTCCTACACCATCGTGCACGACCTGGTGGAGGGGGAACCCGTCGAGCGGAGGCGGCACTTCCTCCAAGGGAGCTTGGAGGAGAAGGTCCGGGCCCTGGCCAAGGCACTGGAGCCCTTCTTGACGCCCTGAGTCTTCCTTGTGTCAACCCCGAGAGCACTCCCGCCGTCCATCCGTAGACCGGGAGACCTCTCGCTGACCCCGAGCGACCTCGTTCTTGCCCATGACCGACGGAGGTCCTTAAGCCATGGAGGAGACGGCTTTCGGAGAACAAGACCCCCGCCAGCAGCGAATCCGGTCTTGCGTTGGCCGTCTGAGAATCACCCAAACAGGTTCGAGACCACCTTCTTCATGGCGGCCCTCAGATGGCGGGCAAAGGTGCTTCGGTCGATACCCATGCCGCCGGCGATCTCCTTGGCGGATTTCCTCCTGCGTGCGTCAAAGTACCCTTCGGAGATGGCCCTCCTCAGGACCTCCTCCTGCCTCGCCGTAAGGCTGACCGCCCACGCGTCCCTCCCGGAGACAATCGGCAGAGCGCCCTGCGAGGTAATCCTGGACAGCTCAAAGGTCGGGTAGTTGGCCTGGGCGAAGTTGACCAGGTCTCGGGCCTCGTCCAGGTCCCCCACGGACACCGAGATCGTCTCCAAGCCTCCCGCCGCCACCACCTTCGAGGGCATCCATCCCTGCCGGGCCAGGAGCGTACGGATGCAGGGAAGGGCGATGACCCCCTGGCAGACCTGCCTGTCCGGGGCCTCTTCCCTGACCTGAACGTCGGAGATGCCGTCGGCCGTCATCAGCGTGTCCCGGAACGCCTCTGCCCGAGGGCCCCGGACCTCGAACACCTCCAGGAAGGCGTCGCCCGAGGTGCGGGCCATGTCCAGGTACTCGACCTCCACATCCTCGAATTCGCTTGTGAGGCGTACGAGAGGGCAGGGGTCGGACGCCACGCGGAACTCGACCAGCAGGGAGGTCACGTCCGAGAGAAGGAAATCCTCGATAAAGAAGGTAAGGACGCGAACCAGACCATTCCTTCATACCGGGATATTGGGTTGGAAGTGTGTGATATTTGAACGTGTCATCATGGTGCATGGACTTCTATATATCGCATAGCGGTACATGGTGTGGGGACGCTCTGCGAAGCACTGCGTTGGTCATCACCGCGATTCTGCTGACGCTCCTCGTCCTAAGCCAAATAAGCGGGTCGCAAGCGTCGCCACGACCGAAGGAAGCCAGCCCGGCCGGCCTCGTCGAGGTCATCGGCCCCTGGTTTGGGTCGGAGATGGACGCTTTTGTGACGGTCCTAGACGCCTTCGAGGCCGAGACCGGGGTGGCGACCACCTACATCCCCATGAGAGCGGAGGACCTCCTCCCGATCTTGGATACGCAGTTTGCCGTGGGGGATACGCCCGCCGATGTGATCTTCATGTCGCCCGGGTTCATCCAACACGCGAGCCAGGAGAGTCATGTCGTCCATGTCAATCATCTGATTGACGAGGCCGGTTTCCTTCCCGGCGCCCTGGATCCGGTCAAGGTGGGTGACACGATCTATGGCGGTGCCTACACGGGCTTCGCCAAGCCCGGCTTCTGGTACCGGCAGTCCTTCTTTGACGCACACGGCCTGACCGTCCCCACCACCTACGCGGAGTTCGTGGCCCTGCTCGGAGAGATCGCCGCCATCTCCGGCATCGCGAACCCCATCGTCAGCGGCGACGGCGTGGGCTGGCCCCTCTCGGACGTGACCGAGCACTTCCTCGCGACCTACGGCGGTGCCGAGATGCACCGAGACCTGATCGCGGGCACCCTCTCCTGGACGGACCCGTCCGTAAGGAGCGTCTTCAACGACCGCCTCGTGCCGTTGCTCCAGGAGGGATACTTCAGCTCCCCCGTTGAATGGACCGCGGCCGTCCAGGATTGGTGGAACGGGGACTACGGCTTGTACTTCATGGGCAGTTGGATTATCGGAATGGTCCCCGACCCGAACGATCTCGGGGTCTTCGCCCTGCCACCCGAGGCGGGCGTGTCGCAGGGCATCGTCTTCGCGGGGACCTACCTCTTCATTCCCGTCTACACCGGCGTGCTCGGGGAGGCGAAACTGCTGTTCCAGTTCCTAGCGGGCGCCGAGGGCCAGGCAATCCAGGTGCAGCAGGGCGGCCACATCGCCACCGCTCTCGGCGTCCCCTTGGACAACTACCCTGCCGGGGAGCGGGAAGTCGCCGCGCTCATGGTAGGCAGGGAGGTTCTGTCGGACTTGGATGACGTCATTGGCGGTGAGTTCCAGACGACCTTTTGGAGCCAGTTGCAATTACTCTGGGCTGACCCAGCCAGCCTGGACAGCGTCTTGGCGACCCTGCAATCGCTAGCGCCGACCCCCGATCCAAACAGCCCTCCGGCGGCCTCCTTCACCGTGTCCCCCTCCGCAGGAGACGTGACAACGACCTTCACGGTGGATGCCTCCTCGTCCTCGGACGCGGAGGACCCTTCTTCCGCCTTGGAGGTCCGTTGGGACTGGGAGGATGATGGGATATGGGACACCCCATGGTCCCCCACGAAGACAGCCCAGCATCAGTATGCCGATCCCGATACCTACACAGTTCGTCTGGAGGTGAAGGACACGGGCAGGCTTACCGACCAGACGACGAGACAGGTCGACGTTGCATCGACGGGGGGGTGTGTAACACCACCCTCTGGGCTGATTAGCTGGTGGCCTGGGGACGGGAACGCGATGGACGTCGTTGGTCCGAACGATGGCACGCCACTGAATGGGGCGACCTTTGTTACAGGCTACGTAGGGCAAGCGTTCAGTTTTGATGGCGTAGATGATGTCGTGTTAGCCTCAGGAACGGGCATAAACGATCTGCAGTCCCTAACGATTGACGCGTGGGTGAGGCTCGATTCAATGCCGTCCGGTCAGATCGAGCGTTTTGTGACGCTTGTTCCTGAGAGGGCCGTGTTACGTTATGACGGGATCAACGGACCCAAGCAGCTGCATTTCTTCATGGAGATTGACGCTATCTTGCGTCACATTCGTGTGAATGATGTTCTGCAGGCCGGGGTCTTTCATCACGTTGCCGGAACGTACGATGGCACAACAATGCGTCTCTATCTGGACGGGGCGGAAGTCGGCAACCTCTCCATAAGTGGGACGGTTGGCGTGGGGACGGGGGTTCGTTTTTCAGACGAACCCCTCGATGGCCTCCTTGACGAAGTCGAAATCTTCAACCGCGCCCTTTCGGCTGCAGAAATCCTAGACATCTACGACGCGGGCAGTGCGGGCAAGTGCAATGCGCCCCCTGCCACCACGGCCGCACCGTCCGGTACCACCGGCCAGGCCGGCTGGTTCATTTCCTCCGTAGTTGTCACACTTACCGCCGTTGACGACCTGAACCGCGTGGCATCGACCTCCTACCGGATTGACGGGGAATCCTGGCAGGAATATGTCAGCCCCTTCACAGTCGACGACGGGGTCCACACAGTCGAATACTTCTCTACAGACAACGCGGGGAATGCGGAAGACGTGAAGAGCATCGACATCAGTATCGACGCAACGGTGCCAGAGACCTTCCGCAGCGTCGAGGGCACCCTGGGCGAGAACGGCTGGTATACCTCGGCCCTCACGGTGACGCTGGCGGCCTCCGACGCAACAAGCGGGGTGGCCACCATCGTCTACCGGATCGACGGGGGTG
>JBHIDH010000039.1:0-9719 GCA_046759985.1 Thermoplasmata archaeon | reverse complement strand
AATCCAACAGCCAACGCGGCACTTCCGATCTGTGGCGACATTACGCATGAAGTGCCACGTACTTGACCTCTCCTCCACATCATGTCTGAGGGCTTTGCCAGTAACGCCACCTGAGGAGAGGCGCCGACTCGCGCGCCATCTTTGGGCTTGACAGCGAATCGACACCCTTATGCGAGTCTCAACCTTAACTTGCCTGCCAATGGGACACACGGGTCATGGAGTCTGCATCCCACTTCTCGCCGGCACCCTTGTCGTGCTTTCCGCCGTGTTCATCACCGCGCTTCTCGAGGAAGCGTCGGCCCTGACCCCTCGAGGTCCGATTTACATAGACGGGAACGCCGACTTCACCCCCGCCAACGGGGTAACGGGAGGCAGCGGCGCTCCCGATGACCCCTACATCATCGAGGGGTGGAAGCTCAACGCCTCAACGGTGAACGGTGTGGAGATCCGCAACACCGACGCCTCCTTCGTCATCCGAAATCTCACCGTCACCTCCGGAGGCGCCACCATCGGGATCTACCTCTTCAACGTCACGAACGGCCGGGTGGAGAACGTCACCATCACCGACGTGGGGGACATCCTGAGCTTCTCCAGCGGGATCCGTGCCGAGGCCTCTCAGAGCCTCGCCCTCCAGGCAAGCAACATCTCGAACGCGCAGCGGGGCCTCCATGTCCTCTCCTCGAGGGAGATCGCCGTCACGGGCAACCACCTCCACGACAACGGGGCGGGCAGCTACGTCGAGTTCTCCGATAACGTCACCGTCGAGGACAACCTGGCCGCGGACAACATGCGCGGGATTCAGGCCTGGGACTCAACCAACCTCACCCTCCGCCGCAACAACGCCTCCTCCAACACCGGGTGGGGCATCGACCTCCTCCGCGTGACCCAAGTCCTCCTGGAGAGGAACGAGGCCCACGCCAACGGCAGGGATGCCATCGCTGCCTCGGGGGTTGCTGCCGCTGCCCTCATCTCCAACAACGTCTCCCTCAACCAGGGACGGGGCATCTACGCGGTGGGTGCCGACGGCATCCTGGTCCAGGGCAACAACGCCTCTTCCAACGACGACTGGGGCATCACCCTGGATTCTCCGGCCAACGCCGTGGTCCGACACAACACCGCCGCCCAGAACCAGGGTTTCGGCATCACGGTGATCAACTCGCGGGACTCCCAGGTCGCCTTCAACGAAGCGCACGGGAACGCGGGATACGGCCTTCACCTCGGCGGGACGAACCTGACCGTCGTGGGGAACAACGCCTCCAACAACGAGCGGGGCATCAACGTGATCTGCTGCGAGGGCTACCACCTCTCGGTGAACCGGGCCTGGTCGAACCTCCAGGACGGCATCCGGACCGTGGGAATCAACGCGACGGTCTCGGGGAACCACGTCTGGTCCAACGGCCGTTATGGCATCTTCGTCGAGTTCGCGGCGGGCCACACCCTGACGGCGAACAACATCCCCAACAACGCCGTTGGGATCTACGTCTCCCTCTCCAGCAACGTCGTGATCTACCGCAATGACCTGGTTGACAACGCCCTCCAAGCCGTCGACGACCGTGGACCCGAGAACTCCTGGGCGGCGGGCTATCCGACGGGCGGGAACTACTGGTCAGACCACCCGGCCGTCGATCAGTGCAGCGGCCCCGACCAAGGCTTCTGCCCCGACGCGGACGGCTTCGCGGACACCCCCTACGGCATCGACGGGGACAGCCGGGACCCTTACCCCCTGATGAGCCTCGTGGACAGCAACAACACCTTCCCCGTGGCTTCCTTCAGCTACCTCCCGGATTTCGGGAGCGAGACGACGGAGTTCACCTTCGACGCCTCCTCGAGCCAGGATGCGGAGGACCCCCTGGAGGCCCTGGAGTTTCGCTGGGACTGGGACGGCGATTGGGCATGGGATACGAACTGGGCGACGGAGACGACAACCCTCCACCAGTACGGAGTTTCGGGGGACCACACGGCCCGTCTCCTGGTGAGGGACAGCGGAGGGCTGCTGAATGCCACCACGCGGCGGGTCCGGGTGGATGGTGAGCCCCCCACGACCACGGCGGCCCTCTCCGGCACGATGGGGCAGAACGGGTGGTTCCGTTCCTCGGTCTCGGTTGCCCTGTCGGCGACGGATGGGGTAAGCGGCGTGGAATCGACGGAGTATCGGGTAGACGATGGACCCTGGCTGATGTACACCGCGCCTTTCGGCGTCTCGGCGGAGGGCACCCACACCATCGATTATCGCTCGAAGGACAACGTCGGCAACCTGGAGTCCGTCCAGACGACCATCGTGAGGGTGGATACGAGGGCACCGCATACGGCCGTAGCGGTCAACGGAACCCTCGGCGAAAACGGCTGGTTCGTCTCCGGGGTGAACGTCACCTTGACGCCGAGCGATGCCACAAGCGGCCTCGCCGGCACAATCTACAGGGGGAATGGGGGGAACTGGACGAACTACACCGCCCCCTTTGCCATCGACGTCGATGGCGTTACCTTGCTGGAGCTCTACTCCACGGACGTAGCAGGCAACGTCGAACCGCTCCAGGAAGTGGAGGTGAAGATCGACCGTGAGCCTCCAGGCCTGACCTTCCTCTCTCCGGAGGCCACCAGCTGGCAGTCCCAGTCGAACCTGGCCGTCCTGTGGAAGGGGTCCGACCAGGCCTCGGGCGTAGACCGTTACGAAGTGGCGGTGGACGGTGGGCTGTTGCAGACCCTCACTGAGGGGCGGCTTGAGCTGGTAGGGCTGACGGAGGGACCCCACTCCGTTCAGGTGGTGGTGTATGACCGCGCCGGTCATTTTGCGAGCTTTGTCCACAGCTTCAACGTGGACACGGAGCCCCCGGGCGTAACGATAACCGCGCCTTCCCCTCAATCCCACCACGTCCAGACACTCATCGTCATCCGATGGGACGCCTCCGACACGTCCGGCGTCGCAGCCTGCTTCCTCTCATGGGATGGCGGGAACGAGATCTCCCCTGGGAGCGTGTCCTCCTACGAGGTTGAGCTCGCGGACGGCCCGCATGAAGTCACGGTGAGATGCATCGACCGTGCTGGCAACTCCGGGGAGGCGACTCTCTCCCTCTCAGTCGACACGGATCTCTTCAGCCCGGCAGGGCCCTATGGTCCGTGGCTCCTAATCACGCTCATCGCGATACCCGCTGCCTCAGGCGCGGGAACCCTTGCCTGGTACTGGCGAAGGCTAAAGGCGAAGCGACCACCGGGGGCCAGTGAATAGGCCTTCAGGCCCCTTCCACGCTCCTCGAATCTGGTCCGCGAGGGCACTCACCCTATTCACGGAGACCGTGGACGTGACCGCCACGGTAAGGTCGCCCCCAAAGCACCGCCTCCGCATCGGACCCTTCCGCGCCATGTGTGTGATCGAGGAGAGGGAGGTGAGGATTATCGACACCTCCCGCCGGGGCGGTTGTCGATGGGTCGCGAGGTTACTCCATGGTAGCCTTGCGCAGGAGTGCTCGTCGGCCGCATAGCGATATAGACCGGGACCGGGCTCCAGGTCCCTGATGCTTCCCATCCAAATCGTCGCGTACGTCCTCCTAGCCCTCTGGGGGACCGTCTTCCTGATGTGGCTCGGTATTACCCCTACTGGGAGCGGAAGTACATGACGGAAGCAAGGAGGCGAGAGAAGGAGGCGGAGAAGGCGCGGCCACGCCCGAGGCGCCTCGTGAACCGCGTCTGGAGCGCGGTCGCCTTCACCGTTCTTCTCGTCCTCCCCATCCTCTTCGTCGTGGACACCCTGGTCTTCCCCATTGGGCTGCTCTACGCGCCCTCCCTCTCCCTCTTCCTCCCCTTTGCCAGCGCCTGGCAGGTCGCGGGGGTCGTCATCGTCCTTGCAGGCCTCTGGATCATGCTGACGGTGGGAAGGATACTGGCTCGGGACGTGTACGGGAAGGCCGAGGCGGAGAGGTCCCTGATGACCTCCGGCCTCTACGCCCGCGTCCGACATCCCTTCTACCTCCACTTCACCCTGGTCCCGCTGGGCCTCTTGCTCGTGACCCTCAACTACCTGTCCCTACTCCTCCTGCTCTTCTACAACACCGTCGACGGCCCCATCTCGCCCCTCACCGTCATGAAAGAGGAGGAAGAGTACCTTCGGGAGCGGTACGGGAAGGAGTACGAGGAGTACATGCAACGAACCGGCAGGTTCCTCCCAAAGTTCCGGAGATGAACCCACGCCGGTGCCATCTCGGCGAGCATTCCACCTGGTTGGTCTATATAGGAGAATCCATCCCCGCTCGGGGAATCCTATGGAGAGAAGCATGTATCATCAGCTAGCGATTGGGGCCCTGCTCGCCATCCTCTTCAGTGGCTTCTACGCAATTGCCGTCGGGCTCTTCAGCGGCGGGACCTTGCTGCAAGGCACCTATGTTCTGGCCGCATTCCACGTGGTGGGACTCGTCTTCGTGCCCCTCCTCTGGTGGGGCCACAAGCTGGGATTCGTGGGCGGCATGATCATCGGCATCCTAGAGCTGGTATCTGGCGGGTGGGGAATCTCCCTCGTCGGATCGGGCGAGCTGCCAAACGAAGCCTACGGGATCGTTGGGCTGTCCATCGTCGTCGGCATTGTCATCCTCGTTGCCAGCTACATGGCACTGAGAGAAAGCGCCTAGGTCCGACCGCTATCGGACTCTCCCCCTTCCCGGGGGAGAGACCTTTGCGATTTGGCTTCGACGAGCCTGGTCTCCATCTCATCCATCCCATAGGTGACCCGCGGAACGTGGGGTCGATTCACGGACTGGAGAAGATCAAGAGGCAGCGTGAGGGCCCCCTCAGGAACACACGCGGGCGAGGGGGAATGGTGCGATTCCCTCGTGTACGACCTCCTCGAGGGAGTATGAAAAGCGGCGGACTTCCCAATGCGAGTCCTGTCGCGCGCTCGATGAGATGCGACCTCTCGACCCTTGGGTGACCGATGCATGGGATCCGGTTGACGGGATGTATGCCGGCGATGGCCGGGGCAATGGTCATTATCAAAGGGCACATGGCGGGCCCATGGAACGCGCCGTGACGGAAGCGGAGGGGGCCTCAGGGCCGGTGGCTCTCCAGGTTGTCCCGGACGTGGGAGGAGGCTCTCTGACCTGCAAGGTCGTGCTTGCCACCCGGTCGCCGGGCCTCCTGCAGTCCCTCACGGCCCGGTGCCCCAGTCTGGTGGTCGATGCCTATCTCCTGGGCCCCCATCTCGTACTCCAGGCCTTCGGTTCCGAAGCGGATCTGAACGAAGCGCAGGGCGCCCTCCTGGCCATGGACTCCGCGCTTCACACGGTCACGGCCGACGGTCGCATGACCTTCGTCCTGGAGGGAGCCGAGCCCGAGGAGGAAGTCATCCGGCTGCTCGCCCAGCGGGCCGCGCACGTCGTTCCGCCCGTCCGGTGGGCGGGCGGGGAGGCTCGCGTGACCCTCCTCGTGGGCGAGGCCGCGGACCTGCAGGAGGTGCAGGCCCTCTTCCCGGATGCCCGGCTCCTTTCGAAGCGGGCGGTGGCAAGTGAATCCGCGGTCCGGGAGGCCCTTGGCTCCCCGCTCTTCCTCCCGAACCTCACAAGGAAGCAGGCACGGGCCCTCCAGGCGGCCTTCGATGCGGGCTACTACGACTTCCCTCGGCGGGTGACCATGGACGAGGTCAGCCAGGCCCTCGCCATCAGCCGGAGCACCTTCCAGGAGCACCTGCATCGAGCGGAGGCCCACCTCATCCGTGCCATGCTCCCCCTGGTACGCATCAAGGCCTCGGGGTCGGACGGCGCCTCCCCCGGACCCGCGGGGGAAGCCCTCGCCCTCTATTCGCGATTCAGCCAGGAACTCGGGTTGTACGTCCAGCTCGAAGTCCTGGGGGACCGGGTGCGTCGAGTCCGGCTTGCCCCCGAACGCCCCAAGGAAGGGGAGACCTCCCATCCCTATCTGACACGGATTCTCGAGCACATCCGAACGGGGGAGGGGGACCTGAGCGACATCCCTGTGGACTTCCAGGTGGGACCCTTCGATCGGGAGGTCCTCGCATACCTACGAACGCTCCGTCCGGGTACGACCATCACGTACGGCGAGATTGCCCGGCATCTTGGTCGTCCCAGGGCATCCCGGGCCGTGGGGAACGCCTGTCGGCGCAACCCGGTCCCCGTCATCATCCCCTGCCATCGGGTCGTCCCGGTCACGGGCGGCCTCGGAGGGTACAGTGGCGGGTCTGGCGCCGCGACGAAGCGAGAGCTCCTGGAACGGGAGGGAGCGGATGTATCCTCGCTGGGGTCGGGAGGCCCTCAGGCGAGGGTCCCTTGGGGGAGACCCACATAGCTCAGAAACGGCACAGGGGCAACCCGGCAGGGAGTGCTACGAGGGTGGGCCTCGGCCTAAGGCGGAGACGGGTGCGGACCTCTGAGGGGGTACTCCTTCCTCAACCGCGTGTAGAACTCATCGTCACAGACCCAGGGAAACGGCGGCGTGCCCGTAATCTTGATCTCGCCATCGATGACAATGGTGGGGACGGCATTCACCCCGTATTCGTCGATCTTCGCCTCCACCTCTTCTGTCGGTTGATTGACGTCGAGGACGATCTGGGTGCAGCCTCGGCACTTGCCCACTTCGATGACGTCGCTGACGTGCCTGCATAGCGGACAGCCCGCGGAGAATATCTCAATGGTGTGGCCCCGTCCCATGCTGGCCCAATGGTCGAGGACCGATAATACCCTCACGTCGTGGGATGTGGGGCGATGGACAGAACGCCGCCCGCGACCACCCTAGCCCGGGCCCGGCGACCAACGGCCCGCAAGGATGATTAGCCGAGGAAGGCTTCGCGGACGGAGGCAGGTCCTGATGACATCGGACGTCCTGGCTTCGATCGGGAATACGCCCTTGATTCAGCTCGTGAAGATCCCGCAAGGGGAGAGTGCGGAGGTCTGGGTGAAGTGGGAGGGGGCGAACCCCACCGGGAGCATGAAAGACCGGATGGCCCTGGCGATGATCGAAGGGGCGGAGCGAAGGGGGGATCTCCAACCGGGAGGCCGCGTCGTCGAATACACCGCCGGAAGTACGGGCAGCTCGCTGGCCATGGTCTGCGCAGCCAAGGACTATCGGGCCCACTTTGTCACCTCGGACGCCTTCGCCGAGGAGAAGCTGCGGACCATGCGCGCCTTCGGAGCCCATCTGGATCTCGTGCCCAGTGAGGACCGATGGATTACGCCCGAGCTGATCCAGGCCATGATCGACCGCGCGAGGACGCTGGCCGAGGAACCCGGCACCTACTGGACGGACCAGCTGAACAATCCGGACAATCGCAAGGCCTATCATAAGATGGCAGAGGAGATCCTCGAGGCGATGGACGGGCGTCTGGACGCCTTCGTCATGGCCGCGGGCACCGGCGGCTGCTTCTCCGGCACAGCGGAGGTCCTCAAGGAACGGCTCGCAGAGGTCAAGTGTGTCGCCATCGAGCCCGCCGCCTCCCAGAACCTCTCGGGGGGCCCCGTCGGGGACCATCGCATCGAGGGCACCGGGCCGGGATTCATCCCCAAAATCATGCGCATGGACCTCGTATACGAGGTCGTCGCGGTCTCGGACGAGGACGCCATGCGGATGGCGCGCCGGCTGGCGCGAGAGGAAGGGATCTTCGGCGGAACGTCCTCGGGAGCCAACGTGTTCGCCGCCCTGCAGGTCGCGCAGGGCCTGGGGGCCGGTCGCCGGGTGGTCACCGTCATCGTGGATTCGGGGCTGAAGTACCTCCAGGGAGAGCCGTACAGCTGAGAGCGCGAGTCCCACTGACCCTGCGGGCTTGGACCGTGCGCGGCCCGGAGCCGCCCTAGGGGCCGCACGATGGAGGGAGGGCCGCATCCTCATCACCCGAGATCGGGACCTCCGTGAGATCGCCGAGAGGGCCATGCTCTCCGCGGAATCCTGCTAACGGGATGCGGGGCCCCGGGACTGCGGAGACATTAGGGATGAAGTGCTACGGGAAATCATTCCGTCCGTGAGCCATCCCGCAGACTGCAGTTTCCCGGGACGGCGTAGGGGACCCAGGGGATGAGGTCACGGGCCTCATTCGGACAGCATTTGTCGAAGTACTCCTGAGCATCTGTGATCTCGTCCCAGGCTTCCAGCAAAGCCATAGGCCCGCCACCTAGGCGGCGCTGCTCCCACTCGATGCCACGATGATTTCCCCCGGTAACCCGAGCATCGATACCATCTGCTTGCTGTGTATCCCGAACCCGGCGTCCTCCAGGAATCGTTCCAGATAGATGGGGCGGCAGTCGATATATGCTGGCCATTTCGTGTGCGCCCATTCGTAGAGTCTCAGGAGGATGCCCCTCTCGCCCTCCCTGGACATGCTGACAGCCCCCAGCCTGCCTCCTCGGGTGAGCACTCTTCTCGTCTCCGCGAGGACCCTCGGGATATCAGGAGTGTCGAACAGCTCGAGGGCGAAGCTTATGAAAACGGCATCGAAGACATCGGAGCGAAACGGTAGGACCTGTCCGTCCCCGCAGCATAGCTCCGTCCTCCTGATCATCGAGGTCCTCCGCAGTCTGCGCCGCGTCACTTCAATCATGCCCAGGGAGAGGTCGATCCCGTAGACCCTGCCCGTGGGCCCGACCGACATGGCGATTTGGTGGAGACAGTAGCCCGAGCCGAAACCAATCTCTAGGACGCGCTCACCAGCCCCGAGAGACAGTCGCTCCAGGCCCATCTCTGCGGCCTTTCGTTCGAACGGCCCGGCGAGGAGATCGTAGACCCCGCTGATGCGGTCGTAGAGACGCCTCGCCTCCTCCTTGGATCTGGGAACGGGGAGAACTTCAGTCGTTGCGGACTTGGATGTCCGCATGCCTCAATAATCCCCCTGGTAAGGCTCCTTGCTGACCCCGCAAGCGGTGCGTACCCGGATACCAACCCCGCTCAGGATCGGAGAGGTGGCGCCGTCTCAGCCCTGTTGTGTGATGCTTCGATAGCTGAGGAAGCCGAAAAGGGGAACGATGAGGGTGATCCCGGCAAAGATGTACGCGCTCGTCTGATCTCCGAACTGGGGGTACAGGAAGAGCGCCGCGGAGATGAGTTCGCTCACGAAGAAGAGGAGGCCCATGACGGTCACCAACAGGGCCCCCCCTCGGGTCTGCATCCATGCCACGACGGCCAGCGTGACCATGAAGTAAAGGCCGAACACCTGAGCGGCGGTGTCAATCTGTGGGCCGACACCTAGGAGGGCGATCCCACTAAAGGCGGCGAACAACGCGAGAATGGCAACCAGCACGATGGTCCATACGCTATGCTTCATCTCCTCCCCCGGCGGGGATTAGCCAGTGTCCTTAAGGCCCTTTTGGGTGCGCCGTACCACGGCAAGGATGTCACGTTCTGCGCCCGCCTTGGGACGTCGTGATAGCCGTAGCCTTGCGTTCGAAACGGGCGTCCGGCTTGGGAGTAGCATTAAGTCTACCTCCTGGTATTCGGCGGCGTGGCCGACGCCTGGGCGGACGGGGAGTCGTACGATGTGCTCATGGGGCGATGGAGCCGGCTCCTCGCGCCGCAATTTGTGGAATGGGCTCGTCTCCCTGCAAACGCCGAGGTTCTCGACGTCGGTGCCGGAACGGGGGCCCTCTCCCAGGCCCTCGCTGAAGCGGGCGCGACGAAGGTCGTGGGGGTCGACCGATCGCAGGGTTACGCTGACTTTGCATCCGAACGTCTTGGCTCCGAGTACCCCCAGCTCGCGTTCGAGGCGGGAGACGCCATGGCGCTGCGATTTCCCGACG
>JBHIDH010000038.1:0-10098 GCA_046759985.1 Thermoplasmata archaeon | reverse complement strand
ATCACCACCGTCGCCCTGTCGGACGGGGCCCACATCAGCACGGCGAAGTTCGGGGCCGTGGGCGTGCGTGGTGTGCGGACCGTCACCTACCCCTGGGACGAGGAGAACATGAACATCGACCCTGACGGGGCGGCCAAGCTCATCCGAGAGGTGAGGCCCCGGCTCGCCCTCTTTGGCCAGTCCGTCTTCCTCTTTCCCACCCCGCTCCGAGACCTGCAGGACGCCTTCCAGGAGGTGGGATGTCCTGTCTGGTACGACGCGGCCCACGTCCTCGGCCTCGTCGCCGGCGGTCAGTTCCAGGACCCCCTGCGGGAGGGAGCCCATGTCATCTCGGCCAGTACCCACAAGACCCTCCCGGGGCCCCAGCACGGCGTCATCCTGGCCAACCCGAAGGACGGGGCGATGGAGAAGGCCCTCCGCCGGGGCGTTTTCCCCGGGGTGGTGAGCAACCACCATCTCCACGCGATGGCGGCCCTCGGCATCACGCTGGCGGAGTGGGAGGCCTTCGGCCGGGACTACGCCGCCAAGGTAGTCCGGAACGCGCAGGCCCTCGGACAGGCCCTCCATGAGCAGGGGATGCGCGTCCTGGGCGAACATCTCGGCTTTACGGCCTCACACGCTCTGGCCGTGGACGTGTCCCGGGAGGGCGGAGGGGCCCAGGTCGCCCTGGATCTGGAGCGGGCCAACCTCATCACGAACAAGAACCTCCTCTCCGGGGATACGAGCCCCGTGAAGCCCAGCGGGATTCGCCTCGGGAGCCAGGAACTCACCCGTCTCGGCATGGGCCGCTCCGAGATGGAAGAGGTGGCAGGCCTCATCACCCGCGTCGCCCGGAAGAAGGACAAATCCGAGGCCGTCGCGCGCGATGTCGCCGAGCTGGCCTCCCAGTTCCGGAAGGTCAAGTTCTGCTTCCATCCGGAGGTGGAGGCCTACCGCCGGCACGTGCTAGTCAGCGCGTGAACCCCCTCCCTCGCCTGGGGGGGGCTCGCCGGCGCGAACGGCGTCTCCGCCCGGCCAAGAGGGCCTACCGCTTCCGGGCCACGATCACGACGACCAGGGCCAGGGTGATGACCGAGACCGCAAAGGCCGCGATGGACCAGGCCAGGCTCATGGCCGGGGCGGGGTCGATGACCGCGTCCACGACCTGGAAGTGCGCGAAGGCGAAGACCATCACCCCTCCCACCATGGCCGCCCCGTGGACGGCATAGAGGCCGGGGACGTCCGGAGCCGTCATGGTCGTTCGGTAGGCCCCCTGGTGGCCCCAGATCACCGGCTCGTCGAGGGGGATGAGCCCTTGCGTCTCCCCGCCCCCGATGTCCGCACCAAGGTCTGGCGGGTGCGCGTGAGGCCATCCCGCCGGCCAGGTCGGCGCGACGAGGGAACCGTTGTCGGTCACCCAGAAGTGAATCTCCACGAGGTCCCCCGGGGCGAACACAGGGGCCACCTGGAGGGTCAGGTCGATACCCGAGTCGACAGGTCGGGCCACGCCCGCCGCGGTCAGCGGGGCGGCCATGACGAAGAAGGCACCCAGCATCGCCAGGGTGACACCGCCCGTAATGAGACCTTTCCTCATCCTCTTCCCCGCGCTCGACTTGGAGGGTTGAACTTAACGTTATTCCCAAGTGAATCCCGGACGAAGGGACCCATCGACGGCCTAGCCCCTCCGTCCCGATCCGCGACGGACCAGGAGAAACAGGATGGCCCCCGCCCCGACCGCCAGGAGGGTTCCCAGCAGGACGACCAGGGCGAGGGTACCGGCGAGGGACGCCTGGACCTGGAAGCTCCCGGGGGCCGTGCTGAGGTTTCCCGCCCCGTCCTGCGCCCAGACCTGGAACCCGTAGACCCCGGGCGTCTGCCAGCTTCGGTTTAGGTACCACGTGTCGCCGAACGCGACCAGCGTCATGTTGAGGTCCACGTCAGGGGCTTCGATGAGGACCCAGGAGGCCTGGACTCCATCGGGGTCGGTGATGACCGCCACCAGGCTCACGCTTTCCCCTGGACGGGCCAGAGGGGGGACCGCCCGTACGTCCCGGATGGTGGGACCATCGAGATCGGGGGCACCCCGCCACGCGGCCAGTTCGAGGGGCGCGGAAGGGCCACCAGGGGCCCCCGAGAGGAGGGGTCCCCCGGCACCGAGGGCGAGGAGGGCCAGGAGGGCCACGACGAGGGCCCAGGAACCCGGGCCTTCCTCCCGGGTCATCCGTCCCCGTCTCCACCGACGCATTTCGACCCCCTCCGACCCGGCATACACCGTGCCAGAAATGCTTTAAGGCCGCGGTAAATCTTAACTGAGAGCCAGACGCATGAACGAACTGCTGCCGGACCTGGAGGCGAAGCGGGACAAGGCGAACATCGAGGCCGACCGCCATCGCCACCGACGGGACGAGCTGAACAGTCGGACCAAGGAGTGGATCGAGAAGCGCGATGCCCTCAACGCCCAGGTGCGGGAGTACGTCGAGAAGGCCGCGGAGCACCGGGTCGAGCGGGATCGGCTGAACGAGGCGGTCCAGCAGGCGAAGGCCGAGCGGGAGACGTGGAACCGCAAGGTGTCGGAGCTCCTGGACGAGCTCAGCCGGCTCCGTCGTCGGAAGACCCCGAAGGGGGCGGTCCCCCTGGAGAAGTTGAAGCGGGACCTGCGTGGGCTGGAATTTCGGCAGCAGACCTCCGTGCTGGCCGTGGACAAGGAGCGAGACCTCATCGAGCAGATCGCCCGGAATCGCGCCGAGATCAAGCAGCGGGAGCAGGCCTTGGAGGAAGACGAGGAGATCCGGGCCCTTCTGGCGAAGGTCAAGGAGACAAAGGAGATTGCGGAGAACCACCACCAAGAGGTCACTCGCCTCGCGGACGAGGCCCAGGTTCACCACGATGCCATGGTGAGCCTCTACGAGGAGGCGGACGAGGCCCGGCGGGAGGCCGACCAGGCGCAGGAACAGTTCATCAAGACCAAGATGCTGGCGGACAAGGAGCACCAGAGGCACATCGAGTTCATCCACGAAGTCCACGACTACGACAAGATCATCCACGGCATGCGGGCGAAGGCACGGCGCTCCCGGGTGGGTAAGGAGGAGGTCAGCGTCAAGCAGGAGGCGGAGCTGATCTACGAGCGTTTCAAGAAGGGAGAGAAGCTCAGCACCGAGGATCTGATGGTCCTTCAGAAGTCTGGCTACCTCTAATCTGGCGTTCGCAAGCCGGGCAGGAGTCGGGAAATCGTTAAATAGCGCCTGTCTCCTAGCCTGCGAGGGGAGAGTGGGCTGGCTAGTTAGAGTGCATCCCATCCCTTCTGACAAGGCTGGCCCTCTCCCTGTTTTCTTCTTGCCTCGTCGCACACTCGGTTTTCCGTCACGAGTCTCTCCACGTCACCTTCAAATAGGCTTCCCTCCGATGAAGCGGTGAGACGCCATGGAAGGCCTCGGCAAGGCGCTGAAGAACGTCCTGCGCAAGATTGCGCGCGCCTCGCACATCGATGAGAAGCTCGTGAAGGAGGTGGTGCGCGACCTCCAGCGGGCCCTTCTCCAGGCGGACGTGCCGGTGGAGATGGCCCTGGGCCTGAGCCGGACGGTCGAGCAGCGCGCCCTGGCCGAGAAGCCCCCCGCGGGCATGAGCGGGCGGGAGCACGTCATCCGCATCATCTACGAGGAGCTGGTGGCCATCCTGGGGCAGCCCCGGGAGCTGAAGCTGGGCCCTCAGCGGGTCCTCCTGGTGGGCCTCTACGGCCAGGGAAAGACCACCACGGCGGCCAAGCTGGGCAAATGGTTTCAGCGGAAGGGGCTTCGCGTCGGGCTGATCCAGGCCGACACCCACCGCCCCGCCGCCTACGACCAGCTGAAGCAGCTCGCGGCCCAGCTCGGGACGCCCTTCTACGGCGACCCAAAGGAGAGAGACGCCATCAAAGTGGCCAAAACGGGCCTGAAGCGGCTGGCGGACCAGGATGTCCTCATCGTGGACTCCAGCGGTCGCCACGCCCTGGAGGACGATCTCATCGAGGAGATCAAGGCCCTCTCCCGGGTGGTGAAGCCCGACGAGAAGGTCCTCGTCCTCGACGCCTCCACGGGCCAACAGGCGGGGCCCCAGGCCAAGGCGTTCCACGAGGCGGTGGGCGTGACCGCCGTCGTCCTCACGAAGCTCGACGGAACGGCCAAGGGCGGAGGGGCCCTGGGGGCCGTGGCCGAGACGGGGGCCTCCATCTCCTTCGTCGGGGAAGGGGAGAAGATCGAGGACTTGGAGAAGTTCGACCCGCCGCGGTTCATCTCCCGGCTCCTCGGGATGGGGGACCTGGAGACCCTGCTGGAGCGCGCCCAGGAGGCCCTGGACCAGGACCAGATGGAGGAGACGGCCAAGAAGCTCCTGTCGGGCCGCTTCACGCTCAAGGAGATGTATGAACAGATGGAGGCCCTCACCAGGATGGGGCCCCTCTCCAAGATCTTCAGCATGCTGCCCGGCGTCCCCGCCACCCTGACGGAGGAGCAGCTGGAGGAGACCCAGGACCGGCTCATCCGTTTCCGCTTCATCATGGACTCCATGACGGAGGCAGAGCAGGAGAACCCGAAGCTGCTGAAATCCTCCCGCATCCTCCGCATCGCCCGGGGGAGCGGCACGGACCCCCGGGAGGTGAAGGAACTCGTGAAGTACTACAACACCTCCCGCAAGGCCATCCGTGGCCTGGCTGGGAACCGGAAGATGCGGAGGCAGCTGATGAAGCAACTTCAGGCCGGGGGTTTCGACCTCGGTCGCCTCGGCGGGTAGCGGGCAAACCCTTTAACGCACCTGCCGGTTGCGGACCTCTGGAAACGGATGTTGGGGGAAGGGCGAGAGGGGGGGACTCCACTCCGAAGGCGCGCCCTGAACTTCCTCTCTCGGCGGCCCGTCATCGCGGGATGGTACGGCGGCGTCCTCACCTACTTCGTCCTTCTCGTCCTGCTCCCCACCCTCTTCGTCCTGACCTTCGTCTTCACCGGGTTCCCCGACATCCTGAGCCTCCTCCGGATTCAACCGGGGGCCCTGGGCCAGATTGGTGGCGCGGTTCTCCTCTCGTACCAAGTGGCCATCGTCGTCACCCTCGTGGACCTGGTCTTCGGACTCCCCCTCGCCTGGTTCCTCGTGCGACGACGGTTCCGCGGGAAGAGCTTCGTGAACACGCTGATCGACCTCCCGTTGGCCGTTCCCACGGCCGGCTTGGGCTTCTCCGTAGCCCTCTTCTGGGGGGTGACGCCTCTCCTCATGGCGGCCGACAAACCCTTCGGCGCCCTCGGTCTCGTCTCGACCGGCTTCGTCATCCTCGTCCTCCTCCATTTCACCACGACCTTCCCGTACATGGTCCGCTCCCTGGCCGCCATCCTTGAGGAAATCGACGTGGAATACGAGACCGCGGCCCGGGCCGTCGGGGCGAGCCGGCTCACCGCGGCCCGGACCGTGACGCTTCCGCTGTTTCGATCGGGACTCGCCACGGGGGCCATCCTCGTCCTCGCCAAGGCCCTGAGCGATACAGGCGGGGTCGTGGCGGCCCTGACGACGATCGGGAGGTACCGGGCCGACGCGGCGACCTGCACCGCCTCGGGCGACCTCAATGGCACGGCCCTGATCGGGGCCTGGAGCTCCCTCCGGTCCATCGCCGGGTGCGAGAGCGTGGCCGGCGAGCTCACGGCCGGTCTCGCTCTCGTGGCCATCATCATGATCCTCTCAGCCCTCGCCCTCCTGGCCGTCGTCAGGCTGCTCTCGACGCGAGCCCGCATACCGTTTCGGAGGATTTTCCCGACCTGGGAGCGAAGGCTCAGTCGCGGCGCGGCCCCCAAGATCCGGGACCTGTCCTCCTTCACCTTCCTAATCCTGGCCGTCCTCATCCCCTCCTTCTTCCTCATCGGCTTCCTCCTCATCACGGCCCCCCAGCCGACCGATTTCGGCGTCTTCTACCTGAGCATCTCTCTGTCATTCCTCATCGCGGGGATAGCGACGGCCATCGACCTGGCCCTCGGCGTCCCCATGGCCATTCTCATTGTCCGCCGGGGCTCCCCCCGCGTCCGGCACATCCTGGACGTCCTGGTAAACGTCCCCTACGTGGTGCCAAGCGCCGCGCTGGGCATCTCCCTGACCCTCTTCTTCACGACGCAGCGCTTCGTGCCCGTGCCGAGTCTGCTCTTCTTGGTCACCCTCGCGCACGTGGCCTTCACGTTCCCCTTCATCGTGCGGAACGTGGTGGGCGCCCTGGAGGGCCTGGACCCGGCCCTGGAGGAGACGGCACGGAGCCTCGGGGCGAAGCCCCTGCAGGGCTTCCGCCGCGTGACCTTCCCCGTGGTCAAACCGGCCATCCTGGCCGGGGCCATCATGGCCTTCACCCGGAGCGTCGGGGAGACCGGCGCCACCCTGGCCGTGGCGGGCACCGCGATCGTCACGGCCCCTGTTTTCATCGTGAGCCTTCTCGACCCCGCGAATCCCAACTACTACGCCGCCGCCCTCGCGACCGTGATCCTCATGGCGGTCTCGGCCACGGCCATGCTCGTCATGCGCTACCTGACCTGGAGGGCGCGCTGATGCCGCGTCTGGAACTCCAGGGCATCCGCAAGACCTTCCGGGACCTCGTGGCCCTCGAGGAGGTGAACCTGGAGGTGGAGGACGGGGAGTACCTCGTCATCCTCGGACCCACCGGGGCGGGCAAAACCACCCTCCTCCGCGTCATCGCCGGGCTCCTTCGCCCCGATCGAGGCCACCTGTCCCTCGACGGTCGCCTCCTGAACCGCATCCCCCCGGAGGAGCGGGGCATCGCCTACCTGCCCCAGACCTACTCCCTGTTCAACCATCTCACCGTATGGGAGAACGCCACCTTCGGCCCCACCGTCCAGGGGTGGCCCCCCGACCGCGTCGAGAGCGTCGGACGGGAGATGCTGGACCTCGTGCGCCTCTTCGAACGACGGGCCTCCTACCCCCGAGAGCTAAGCGGGGGCATGCAGCAACGAGCCGCCCTCTCACGCGCCCTGGCGACGAATGCGGGGGTTCTTCTCCTCGACGAGCCCCTTCGTGCCTTGGACGCCCGCCTGCGCATCGAGCTGCGTCAGGAGCTGAAGGATCTGGCCACGCAGCTGGGCATCACCACCCTGCACGTGACCCACGACCAGGAGGAAGCCCTGAGCGTCGCGGATCGCATCCTCGTCCTTCGAAGGGGCCGCGT
This sequence comes from Thermoplasmata archaeon, assembly GCA_046759985.1. Classification (GTDB taxonomy): domain Archaea; phylum Thermoplasmatota; class Thermoplasmata; order RBG-16-68-12; family JAJISG01; genus JAJISK01. The sequence continues at coordinate 2,939 of JBHIDH010000038.1, read as the reverse complement.
CCGCCAGCATGACCGACCTCGGACCGTGTACGAGGAGGCGGCAGATCCGTTCGTCGCCCATTTCGTGGGGGAGGCCAACTTCTTCGAGGGGAGGGTGGTGGAACGGGCGGACCAGGCCACCACCGTCCAGCTCCGGAATGGCCGCCGTCTGACGGTGGATCGCGTCGACGGGAACGTGGGCGAGGCCGTCGTGGTGGGCGTCAAGATTGACCGGTGTGGTCTCTCCCCGGACGGGGACGGGGAAAACGCCATCTCCGCGGTGGTGCAGCGCATCCTGTTCGGAGGCAAGCGGACGACCTTGGAGGTCGCTCTGGAGGGGCTGGACGAGGCGAAGGTGAAACTGTCCTCCGCCGAGGCCGCGGCGTTCCAGGAGGGGCAGCGCGTCACCTTCTCCTTCCCGCGGCGCTACGGCCGCCTCTACCCACTCCCGCCCGGAGGGCTGGCCCCGGCCCTGGAGGTGGAGTGATGCCCCGGGTCGAACTGCGCCAGGTCACGAAGCGGTTCGGGAACATCCTCGCCGTGGACCGGGTCGACTTGGAGGTCGCGGCCGGCGAGTACCTGGCCATTCTCGGTCCCAGTGGCTGCGGCAAGACCACCCTCATCAAGATCATCGCCGGCATCTGGCCCCCCACCTCCGGGGAGGTCCTGGTCGACGGGCGCGACGTCCTCCCCATCGCCCTGGAGGATCGGGAGCTGGGCTACGTCTTCCAGAACATCGTCCTCTTCCCCCACCTGACCGTGAAGCAGAACGCCACGTACGGCCCCTGGGTGCGGGGTCGGCCCCCCGAGGAGATGGCACGCGTGGGGCGGGAGGTGCTGGAGCTCGTGGACCTCCTGGACGAGTCGGGGTTCTTCCCGGGAGAGCTCAGTGGGGGGGCGCAGCAGAAGGCGGCCCTGGCCCGGGCCCTGGCCAATCAGGCCGACCTCCTCATCTTGGACGAGCCCCTGTCCGCGCTGGACTCGCGCGTCCGGGTGGAGTTACGCTACCAGCTCCGACGTCTGGTGAAGGAGCTCGACCTTACGGCCGTCCACGTGACCCACGACCAGGAGGAGGCCCTGAGCGTCGCCGACCGTGTGGTGGTCATGCGGGCTGGCCGCATCGTCGAGGACGGGGCCCCGCGCAAGCTGTACGAGGCACCGAAGGAGATCTTCACCTCCAACTTCGTGGGGGAGAACAACTTCCTGGAAGGCGTGGTGACCCGCAAACGGGACGGGCTGATGCAGGTCGCCTTGCGGGGGGAGCAGTACCTCTGGGTGCCGGACGGGGGGCACGCGCCCGAGGATCCCGTGGTGCTGGCCTGGCGGCCCGAGTACCTCGACCTGGGTCGCGACCCCACCGCCACGAACGCCCTGCCGGGACGGGTGGAGGGGGAGATCTTCCTGGGGTCCGAACTCCGCTACGTCGTCCGCCTGGCCACCGGAGACCGGATCTTCGTGGACCTGCCCCTCACCCATGAAAGGTTTAAGGTATCGGAGGATGCTATCGTGGAATTCAATCCCGACAAAATGCTCCTCTACGGGAGACCGTACGAGGGCCTGGGGGAGGCGTTGAAGCTTGAATAAGAGGCCGTTGACCGGGTGGCTTCTCCGACGGCGGGAGTCCGCCACGGCGAGGCAGGTGCGGGAGCACCTCACGAAGGTCCTGGACTCCACGCAGGACCTGGACGCCGCCCTGGGCCATTGCCTCCGGGACGACCGGACCCGCATCCGCCAGGCCCTGGCCCGGTTGGACATGAACGAGAAGGCCGCCGACAACCTGGAGGTGGACCTCTTCCGGACCCTGGCCCGGGGGGACCTCGAGCCGAAGCAGCGGGAGGACCTCCTCCTCCTCGTGCGTCGGGTGGACGACATCTCCGACTACGTGAAGCAGGCGGGGCTGAACCTGCAGCTCCTCCTGGAGTGGCAACGCCGCGTCCCCCAGCCCTTCTGGGTGGGCTTGAAGGAGATGACGAAGGACCTGGTGGACGCGACCCGGGCGCTGAAGGGGGCGGTGGACGCCTTCGGGCAGGAGGAGAAGGTGGTCCTGGACCGACGGGAGGAGGTCAACCGGCTGGAGCACAAGATCGACGGGGAGTACTTTGAGCTCAAGCGGAAGCTCATCCGCTCCTCCCCGGACCCCCGCGCCATGGCCCTCCTCATGGACATCGTGAACGGGATCGAGGCGGCGGCGGACACCGCCAAGGAAGCGGCGGACCAGCTCCTGATCCTCGTCCTGGGGGGGAGGTGAGGGGGTGCCCCGGCAGGAGGAGCCGGGCTTCTTCGACCTCCTTCGGGAGGAGGCGGGCATCGCCCAGGAGATGGCGGGGGCCCTGCAGGGCCTCATGGAGGCGTTCGGGGACCTGGCCGCGCGCCGGGCGACCATGGAGGACCTGGAGCATCGGGCCGACACCATCGTCCACGCCCTCCACGAGGCGCTCAACGACACCTTCGTGACCCCCATCGAGCGGGAGGACCTCCGGGGCCTGGCCAGCCGGCTGGACGACGTCATCGACATGCTCTACGCCACCATCCGCCGCCTGGACCTCTACGGGGTGGAGGCGGCCGACGACGCCATGCGACGGCTGGCGGACATCATCGTGACCTCCACGGCGAAGTTACGGGAAGCGTTTGACCGGGTGGAGGACCCCACCCAGGGAGCGGAGGTGGAACAGCTCGCCGTGGAGGTCAACGACCTGGAGAACCAGGCGGACGAGGTGATGAACGAGGCCGTGGCCGCCCTCTTCGAAGCGGGCGACGCGATCCGGGTCATCAAGCTCAAGGAGATCTACGAGAAGATGGAGGAGGCCACGGACTACTGCGAGGACGTGGCGGACATCCTCAGCGACATCGTGGCGAAGAACCGGTGAGGCCGGGGCGTGTGTCTAGTCCGGGGGCGGAGGTAGGGTGAACGGCGGACTGTCCGCGTGCAGGGCCTTCACGGTGCGGTAAAGGCGATCGAA
>JBHIDH010000037.1:0-10147 GCA_046759985.1 Thermoplasmata archaeon | reverse complement strand
TGCTGAACGTCCACCCTCTTCCAGCTAACCAGGGCAGCTAGGAGTCCCCATGCTATCCACGCATAGAGGATGGGTACGACTCTGCTCACATACGGAGACACTAAGACACCCTCTACGACGGTGAAGATGAACCCTGCGGCAAAGACCATGTAGAACCGCATTGGGAGAAACACCATGTCCTTCTTTCTGTTCAGACCTGGTAGGTCGGGGCGTCTGAGAACGCCAGCCGCAGCATACAGCCCGCCGAACGTCAGGGCGACAATCAATGAAATAGGTGCGATGTATGCGAGATTGAAGCTATCGAGAGGCCTTACGGGAGCGAACAGGTTTGTGATAAGAAGCCCCCACACAAGCGCTGCGAAAATCGTCAAGAGGAGGAGGACAAACCGGCGACCCACCAGTGAGAGTGCTCCCTTGTCTGAGAAGTTCACGCGCTATCTCACTTATGGTCGTCTCCCCGCTCCATTACTCTTTTGGCCTGATTCTCAGCTTCCCATCAGGCGGGAAATGCAGCTCCCTAATGAAGACCGGCCCTCCGACGGCACGAGTGGCTTGATAAGCCGACACGCGCCGCACGATCCGTGGAGGAAGAGGGTCCAGAAGCTCTCGAAGCCGCGCTCCGGGAGGGAATCATCAGCGAGGATCAATACGAAGCGCTGAAGGCGCGACTGGCCCGAGAACGGACCCGTGAGACCACCGGACTCGCTGCGCGCCGACTCCTCTGGACTGGGCTCGTCCTCGTCGCCAGCCTCGTCATCTACGTTACCACGGTCTTCCTCGACTACCAGCAACGGATTGCCATCCTCGGAGTGGGGCTCGGGATTACATTCGGCCTCGCCCTCTGGCTCTGGCGTCAACCGGGGAGATTCACCCTCTCCAGGGGGTTGCTCGGGCTGGCAATCTTTCAATTCGCCATCCTTCTGCTGCTGCTCCAGGCCTTCCAAAGCATCCCCGGCTCAGCCCTGCTGGTTGCCCTGACCATCGTCACCATCCTCGGCGCCTCCCTGGGGATTCGGGAGAACTCGACCTGGCTCGCCACCCCGTCGGTCGTATCTTTCTACATTGGGTTCTTGGGGGGGCCAGGAGGTGCCCTCGTTTCATTCGACACCCTTCTCGAAACGACGCTAATTGTCTCCCTCGTCATCGCCGTCCTCGTGGCAGTACTCCTCTGGGCCTGGAGGCGAGGACAGCTGCGGAGTGCGCACGCTTGGTACTTGAGACGGGAGGCCGCCCTTGGCCAGCTCGGACGAGGACACTTCGTGCTATTCACCGTCTTCGTGTTCCTTGTACTGGTAGTGTTGGCTCCCTCCGGTAGACGTTTCTTCTTCGACCAGGCCCCCGTCACGGCCAGCCTCATCCCCTTCGGGATAGCCCTTGCAGGGCTCTTGTATGCATGGAGGACAGAGAACACACAACTTCTCGCCGTGGCAAGCTTCCTCATCCTCCTCCTAACGCGGCTTCTCGTCCCCTTCTCGGGCGTCACTCTCTGGCCGATCGCCGTGTCCGTGACGGCAGCCCTTCTCATCTATCTGGGGTTGCGCATCAGGGGACAGACGGCCTAGCAGGCCACCCTGGCGGCTACTCTCCGCGAGGCCCAGAGACTTTCTGTTTTCCCGGCCGCAAGATCTCTCTCATCAAAGACTCAAAGGCCTCGGAGACGTTCCTCCCCGTCTTGGCACTGGTCAGGAAGTGAGGAGCGCCGTAGGTCTTGCCTATCTTCATCACGTCTTTCTCGCTGATCCGGGCCTTCCCGTGAAGGTCTGACTTGTTTACCATGATCACGGCCGGAGCGAGTCCCACCGCGCTCCGGAACTTCACAAGCCATCCATGGAGCGCCCCCAGGGTCTGCCGGCGCGTGATGTCACACACCGCAAAGACCCCTCGGGCCCGCTGGAAGTAGGCGCCTTTGAGGAGGTCTGTGAAACTCCGGCGCCCCATGATGTCCCAGATGACGGCGTCCACTTTGACGGGATGGCCTTCGGCGTCCTCCACCTTGATGGTCTTCTTGCTGAGCAGGGTCCCGATGCTTCGCGTGTATTCCTCCTCGAACGTGTCTGCCACGTACCGGCGGATGAGGCTCGTCTTGCCTACCGCTTCCTCCCCCACGGCGCATACCTTCACCTTCGTCGAGGCGTCGCGTCTGGTGCGAAGCATGGTGCGCACCTCACTACTAGCCAGCGGCTAAAAACCCAGCGTTGAGATTATCCCGAGCGGTAACACAAATCCCGGGAGGTCTGGACGCCCAGCGGGCAGGAAGCCGAACCCTGGCTCGCTCTGAAAGGTTCTTCTGACGAGAGGGCCTAGATTCCGCTGGTGACGGACCCGCTCCGCGTGACGAATGCCCTGGTCGGGGGGGACGCCCTCGGCCTACTGCATGACATCTACCTCGCCTTCCCCTACCCAGCGCGGCGTATCCTCACGGTCCTAGGGCTCATGGCGGCCCTGGTCCTGAAGCCCTGGATCAATCGGGGACGTCCGTTCCCCACAACCCGAGACCGCCTCTACACCCTCTCCTTCTGGGGGGTGCCTGCCCTCGACGCGACTCGCTATCGGCTTCACGTCCACGGACAAACGGTGCGGGAACTCGCCCTCTCCCTCTCAGACCTAGAAGGGCTCGCCGACACGGATCGGGAGGTGGTCTTGGACTGCGTCGGTGGGACCCGCAATGTCGTTCGCATGCGGGGCGTCTCCCTCAGGCAGATCCTGGCGATGGCGAAGCCCCAGGGTTCGGGGAAGACGGCGGTCTTCCGGTGCGCGGATGGCTATCGGGAGGCCGCCTCCATCGGGGACCTCCTCCAACACGACGCCTTCCTGGCGTTTCAGGTGAATGATGAGGGGATTCCCTCGATGGGTTACCCGCTCCGGTTGGCCTTTCCGGGAAAGTACGGCTACAAGTGGGCGAAGTGGGTCACGGAGATCGAACTCGTCGAGGGTTCGCGAAAGGGCACCTGGGAGTCCGTTGGCCTCCCCGACCGGGCGAACGTGGGTGACATCTTCTAGACCCCGCTGGGTCAACCCCCTCTTCCGAGTCACCCAATTAGGCTTTGCATAAGCATATCAATGGGAATGTCACTGTGCAGAGAACCCATGGGACGGCGTAGGGGGGCAAGGACGCAACCGACGGAACTGCGGATTGCCGCCGTGCGGCTCGTGCGGGCCGGCGTTGCCCAGCAGGCCGTCGCGGGGGCCTTCGACCTGCATCCCTCCACGGTGTCCCGGTGGTGTCGCCTCGCGCGGGAGGGAGGGCTGAACGCCCTGGCTCGGCGCCCGGTGACCGGTCGTCCACGGAAACTGTCCGACCAGGCCCTCAGGGAGCTGCCTGGAATCCTGAGGGATCCCCCGTCCGTGCACGGCCTCGCCGGTAGGCGATGGACCCTCTCCCGGGTGACCGCCCTCATCCATGGGCGGTACGGGGTGCGATTTCACCCAAGCCACGTGGGCAGGATTCTCCGCTCTCTTCACGTGGAACTTGATTAACTAATGCAATTCGTGACAAGTGAGATATACGCCGCCGTCCCGTCGGCAGGCTTATGGCGACCCATGAGGATAGGACACGGGTGCGGGCTCGTCTCTTCAAGGCCATCGAAGGGGGCGAGGGGGAGGAGGTCCGGAATCTCCTGTCGGTTGACGCGGACCTCGCCCTGGCCCGCAATGCCGAAGGCGCGAGCGCGTTGATCTGGGCCGCGTACTACCGCCAGCCCGCCATCTGCGAACTCCTGATGCACCACGGGGCACGACCGGACATCTTCGAAGCCTCGGCCCTCAATCTGAACGACCGCGTCAAGGAACTTCTCCACGCCGACCCGACACTGGTCGCAGGCTACAGCTTCGATGGATGGACTCCTCTCCATCTCGCCGCCCACTTTGGGAGCCTGGAGGTCCTTCGCACGCTCCTAGCGAACGGGGCTCGCCATCAGGCCGTGTCGCGGAACAACAACGGAAACCAGCCCCTCCAAGCCGCGGCGGCGGGTCGTCAGGCCGAGACGGTGGCGATCCTCCTCCAGGTCGGGGCCGACGTGGACGCGCCAAGCGAGGGAGGATTCACCGCCCTCCACGTCGCGGCGGCCAACGGCGATATGGAGATGGCCCGGATGTTGCTCGAGGCGGGGGCGACGATCGAAATGAGGACGATGGGCGGTAAGACCCCGCTCGAACTCGCCACCGAGTCCAACCACGAGGAGGTCGTCGCGATCCTCGAGGCCGCCAAGGAGGAGCAGAAGAACAATGCGTAGCCCGCACACAGGCTGGCCGATGGCTCCAACGTTGCAGGATCGGGTTAGGAACTAGGCCAAAGCCTTTAGGGTCTCCTTGGCGTCCTCCCCCTGGGAGGCGGCCCCCTCGCTCCTCGAGACGGGGAAGTACCCCGATTGGTGATCGGATGAAGACGGTGGTTGACGGTCCCTTGGACGTGGATCACGTGAAGGGGCTGAAGCGGCTGAAAGAGAGGATTCGCGAGCTGCACGAGCAGTTCACCGAGCTGGAGGACGAGATCCGGAAGTTCCTCCCGAACTTCAAGGAGTGGGCCATTCGCCCCGTCGACCTCAAGCCCGTCTGGTGGAATTTCGAGGAGCTGTACAAGGCAGACTACCATGGGACAGACCAAGAGCTATACGAGGTCATCGTGTCGCCCGAGGGGAAGCTACAGGTGACACGCCTCTGAGGCCGTCGCCGGCGTCCGCGGACCCCCTCCTCACCGCTGGGCACCCCCACCTCCGCAGGACGAGCCAATTCGAACGATCCCGATAGGAGCCGAGCATGGTCGACGTCTGGCTCGTCCTCGCTCTGGGAGCGACCCTCGCGTGGGGCGTGGGACAGATCGCCGCGAAGAGGGGCGTTGGTCACCTGGGGCCGCGCAAGATGGCCGCGTTGGTGGCCTTGGGCGAGGCCGGCGTCTTCTTGGTGGCCTCCGTGGTCTTCGGTCCCCCGGCCCTGGGTGGGACCCGCGGCCTTCTCCTAGGCCTGGCCGCCGGGGTTACGGGCATGCTCGGCTTCGTCGCCTACTACGAGACCATTGCCCGGGGGACCATCTCACGGGTCGGCACGATCATCGCCGCCTATCCGGCGATCACCGTCCTCCTGGCCCTCTTCTTCCTGGGCGAGAGCATCTCCCTGATCCAGGGCCTCGGGGTCCTCCTCCTCATGGGCTCGGCCGTCCTCCTCGGCAGGACCGAACGGCGAACGACGCGGGGAGGGGGAAGGACCCTGACCCTCCTCGTGCTCCTCTCCTTCCTCCTCTGGGGCGTGTGGGGTTTCCTCGTCAAGGTGGCCGTGACGGAACTGGGCGAGGGGTCCACCTTCCTCTACCTCGCCATCTCCAACGTCCTGGTGGGCCTCCCTCTCCTGCTCTTCGTCCGGGCACGGGCCTCGGGACCGTTTCTGGCGACACGACGCTCCCTGGCGTGGCCGGCCCTGACGATCCTGATGGGGTCCAGCGGGGTCATCCTGATGACCCTCGCCTTGGTCGAAGGCCCCGCCGCGCTCGTGGCCGCGCTCACGGGGGCCTACCCCGTGGTCACGGTCCTGGCCGCCACGACCCTCCTCAAGGAGCGGTTCCGCCGGGTCGATGTCCTCGCCGTGGGCACCTTCCTGGCGGGCCTCTTCGCCGTGGCCTTGGTCTAGGGCGCCGCAGGGTGACGGGGCCAACGGACCCGGGGCTACGCCGGCCCCCCGACGAGGCGGAGGACCAGGGAGGCGGTGAGGAGGAGGACGACCGCGGCGGCCACGATCACGTCGCCACGCCGGACTACGAGATCCACGGCATGGGTCCGCGTGGGATAGGCGAAAGTTGCCCGGGCCTCGAGGGCCTCCCCGAGCCGAACGGAGCGTCGGAGGACACGGACGAAGAGGGGAAAGAGGAGGGGCATCACGGCGCGCCACATCCGCCGGAGCCTGCCGCCGCTCTCCAAGTCGAGGCCCCGGGCCACCTGGGCCTCGCGAATCCTCTCGCCCTCGTCCGCGAGAGTGGGGAGGAACCGGAAGGCGAGGCTCAAGGTCAACACGAAGAAGTACGGCACCCGGAGGGACAGGAGGAGCGCCTCCAGGTCGTCCAGGCTGGTCGTCAGGAAGAAGACGCTCGTCGCCACGAGCATCAGGACGAGACGGGCGTAGATGAAGAGGCTGAAGCTCAAGGCCTCGTGGGTCAGGGTCAGCTCGCCCAGGACGGGCGTGCCGGGCGTGGTTAGGCGGAGCAGAACCTCCGCCTGTCCGGCGGGAAAGGTGAAGACGGAGTGAAGCAGGACATTCAGCGGGACGAGGATGAGGCCGAGGAGTGCGTAGACGCGGAGGGATCCCATCAGGCTACGACCGAGGCGGCCGACGGCAATCAGCGCGCCCAAGGGGAGGAGGGTCAGGAGGACAACGGAGAGGTCCCTCCAGAGCCACAGAAAGAGGATTAGGGATGCAACGAGGAGGAGCTTCGTGCGGGGGTCGAGCCGATGCAGTGGGGTGTCGCCCTCCTCGTACCGGAAGGCGGTCAGGACCTTGCTCACGGAGGCCCTCCTCCGTGCTGCTGAATCTCACGATAGAGGGCGGACTCGGGGGAAATCCCGCGTTCCCGCAACAGGGCGAGGAGGCGGGGAAGCCCAGGCAGCTGGAGCCCTGCGTCGGCCACGCCGGGATGGCTGAGCACCTCCGCCGTCCTTCCCTTCAGGAACACGCGGCCCCGGCGCAGGACGACTGATCGTTCGGTCGATGCGTAGGCGAAGTCCATGTCGTGGGTGATGAAGACAACGGACCGGCCCTGGGCCGTCAGGCGTCGAGCGACCTCCGCCAGGTGGCGCTTCCGGTCGAAGTCCATGCCCTTGGTGGGCTCATCGAGGAGGAGGACCCGGGGCCGAACGGCAAAGCTCGAGGCAAAGGCGACGCACTTCCGCTCTCCGCCGCTAAGCGCCGTCGGGAGGCGATGTCGGTCCTCCCAAAGGCCGAAGCGACGGAGCTCGGCCGCGACCCGCTCCTCGACCCTGGACGGCCGAAGGTCGTAGTTTCGCGGGCCGAAGGCGATCTCATCCCACACCCGCTCCGAGAAGATCTGATGGTCCGGGTTCTGAAAGACGAGGCCGACCTGGCGGGCCATCGCGTGCGTGGAGAGGCCGGCGGTGTCTTCGCCCCCGATCCGGATCGACCCCTTCGTGGGTCGGAGGAGTCCCACACAAAGCCGCGCGAGGGTCGTCTTCCCCGAGCCGTTCTCGCCCAGCAGCGCGACCCGCTCCCCAGGCCGGATGTCGAGGCTGACCCCGCGTATCGCTTCGGTTCCGTCGGGGTAGACGTAGTGCACGTCGCGAAGGCTAAGCAGCGGCTTCGAGTGCGTCAGAGAGGGTCCTCCCTTTTGGCACCAATCCATCGACCAGCTCCCCCGACGTGAGGGGGCAGGGGAGCGGGAAGCCCAACCGCGTGAGATGCCGCCAGATCCGAACCGGGGTGGGAATCTCCACCCCCAGATCCTCCAGCTCAGGCCGGGTCATGACCTCCTGGGGCGGCCCGTCGAAGGCGATCTGCCCCCGGTCCATGACGACGACGCGGTCCATGAGTCCCAGGAGGTCGCCCAGACGATGGTCCGCGAGGATCATCGTCCTCCTGCCCTTCTTGACAAGCCCTTCGATGACCCGGAGAATCTCCCGTCGCCCCCTCGGGTCGAGTTCGGAGGCCGGCTCATCGAGAAGGAGGACACGGGGCCGCATGGCAAGGATACCCGCCAAGGCGAGGCGCTGCATCTGGCCTCCGCTCAAGGCCGACACCTCTCGGTCTCCCGACCCCTCCAGTCCCACGGCCGCAAGCGCCTCGCCCACCCTCTCCCGAATGGCCTCCTTCGCCAATCCGAGGTTCTCCAGCCCGAAGGCCACGTCTCGCCGCACCTTGGCGGCGATGATCTGGTCCTCCGGGGACTGGAAGACGGTGCCCACGAAGGTGGCCACGCGGTTTGGGCGGAGGGAGAGCACGTCCTGGCCGAAGACCCGAACGGTCCCGCGAACCTCCCCTTCATAGAAGTCCGGGAGGAGGCCGTTCAGGGCGCGAAGCAGGGTCGACTTGCCGGAGCCCGTGGGCCCCGTCACAAGCGTCACCTCCCCCTCGGCGACCCGAAGATGGACGTCCCGCAAGGCCCACACCGGAAACCCCCGGTACCGGAAGCTCAGCCCCTCCACCTCGATGGCCTCGGTCATCCGATCTCACCCGCCCCCCAGGCCAGCCAGGCCGGTTTTAGGTCAGGCGGGAGGCCCCGCACGATGAGGTAGGCGGGGACCACATTCAGGACCCCCTGGACCGCGTTGAAGATCGCGATAGGGAGGAGGAGCCCTAGGACGAAGACCGGGGGAATGCCAAAGAAGACGGGCAGGAAGAGCCAATTGAACCCGGTCATGGCGGCAACCCGGGCGCCAATCGCAACCGCGCCGGCGATGCCCAGGAGGACCCAGGTCCCGTGGCCCTTTCCGCCTAGCCGCCCGCGCAGGCCCCACAGCCCCAAGGCCAGCGGAACGGCCGTGGACACCTCCGCCGCGGTCTTGAAGGCGGCCGAGAAGGGACTTCGCGAGGCAATCGTAATCCCGGCAATGCTCGCGGTAATCAGGGCCGCAACCGGGCCGTAAAGAATCGCCGCCACCGCGATGGGGATGCCCGTGGGGTCGAGGGTAAGGGACGTCAGGAGCGGGAACGGAATGCGAAGGTCGAAGGGGATGACTTCCAGGAAGGTGGTCACCGCGGCCAACGCGGCCATCCCGGCAACGTCCTTCGGGCTGAGAGACCAAAGCCCTCTCTGGCTCCACCGAGTCGCAGGGTCACGCGCCAGGCGGGTCCTCCTCCGCGGCCGGTCCATGAGGGGAAGTCATAAATACGTTCCCGGAGAGGCGGCGGTATGCGCCGCATGAGGATGCCCCTCGCGGGGGCTCTGGCTGTGGCCAGCGGGGCGACAGGAATCGCAGCGGCCCTCCTCTCCCTCGCCCCGACGGGCGACATGGGGATGCCGACGCCTCCCGTGGTGCCGGCGGGGTCCCTCCCGGCCGTGCTCCTCCTCATCTTCGGCGGCATCGTCCTGACGAACGGAATCCTCCTCCTCGTCGGCGTGGGCATCGGCGCCCGCCCGCAGGGGGGCCTCATGCTCCTCTATGGGATCCTCATGGTCCTCGTCGGTGCGCTCATGGCAGCGACCAACCTGTTCGCCATGCAGATGGCCGCCGTCTCGGCCCTCGCCATGTTCGCGCTGGGAGGCCTCATGGTGGGATCCGGCGTGGTCATGGTCGCGGGACGACCGACGGCCGGGATGTAGGATCCCGTGGAGTGGACGGAGTCGGACGTGGCCTTCGTTCGTGCCCAGCGCCTGGCCCGGATGGCCACCGTAGGCCGCGGCGGGGAACCCCACGTCGTGCCGGTCTGCTTCGCCTTTGACGGGGCGTCCTTCTACACCGCGACGGATCAGAAGCCGAAAGGCGTTCCCCCCGAGGCCCTTCGCCGTCTCCAGAATCTCCGGCGCGATGCCAGCGTGGCCCTCCTCCTGGACCAGTACCGGGAGGATTGGTCTCGGCTGCGGTACCTCCTGGTTCGGGGGGAAGCCCGGTTCGTGGAGGACCCGGAGGAGCGGGAGAGGGCCTTCCGGCTCCTCGAGGAGAAGTACACACAGTACCGCGAGGCGAGACTCCAGGACGCGGGATGGCCCCTGATTCGCATCGTGCCCCGACGGGTCCACCGCTGGCGGGCCGCGGAGGAGGCGCCCGGCCGACCCTAGCGAAAGAGGTCCTGCTCCTCCGGTCGAAGGGCCTCCCCGATGGAGCCCTCCTCCTCCCGGAAGTCCACCCCCCGCACGATCGCGACGGGAACCCCGTCGAGCTTCCCCTTGGCCAGGTCGGCCGCGGCGGCCACCTCGTCCGCCAGGGCGACGGCCGTGGTCCGGAGCTCGTACCCGTGACGATCGCGAAGCCCGCGGAAGTCCTTCAGAGGGGACAGACCCGCCACCCCGATGGCCACGTCGGTGGTGCCCTGGCGCCAAGGCCGCCCGAAGCTGTCACTGACGATCACCCCGATCCGCACGGGGAACGCCTCACGTAACCCGTCTCGAAGACGGCGTGCCGAGGCGTCGGGGTCGGGAGGAAGGGTCGTGTAGACCTCCCCCTCGCCCACGTTGGAGCGGTCGATGCCCGCATTGGCGCACACAAAGCCGTGG
>JBHIDH010000036.1:0-10578 GCA_046759985.1 Thermoplasmata archaeon | reverse complement strand
CCGCCTTCCCTCGATGTTCGGGATCTGGGTGGCCGTGAAGGCCACCACCTCGTACTCCTCCCGATTCCTAAGCCCGACGTTGAAGTTGTGGAACCCGGGGCCCCGCAGGTCTCCCTCCGGGGCTGTCCCGTCCGGCGGCACCCATGATGATGACCCGTTTCCTGGGCATGCGATCCCACCTCCGGACCGTAGTCCGTTGGCTTTGAGGCCACCCGAGGACGGGGGCCTAGTTAAGGCTGTTCCCTGGGCGGTCAGCTTCGATATCTTTAACACACTTTGGCCATTAGCGCGGTGATGCCGAGCTACCGCATCCCCTCACGGGCGAGGGTCGAGGGTGCCTTGCAGCGCGTGCTCGGCAGACGGAAGACCATCACCTCCCAGCGTGAGCTCAAGGAGCTGCTCGACCGGGAGATGGCCCGGGAGGATGGCTACCGGGTCAGCGGACCTCGGGCCCGACGCATCGCGTACGATTCCGGGCTCGTCCGCATGGAGATCGAGAGCCGCGAGACCCAGGAAATGCGCACCCTCCACCGATGCCCCGTCTGCGGCCATCGGCTGGATCTGGTGAAGAACATGACGGTGTTCGGCGGAACGGTGACCCTGGGGTATCGATGTCGCAACTGTCCATACTGGACGGGCCTGAAGCGGCGGGTGCCCACCCGCTACACCTTCACGAGGAAGGCGCAATGAGGGTGTTCAACCAGAGGGGCATCCGCGTCCAGCAGGACGGCCGGGAGCTCGTCCTCGACCCCCGGTCCCGCCAGCCCCACGCCATCGTCAGCCACGCCCACATGGACCACCTCGCCCCGGGCGCCTACATGACGCCGGAGACGCTCGACGTGATGAAGGTCCGCCTGGGGAAGAAGGCCGATGGGACCGCACTGCCCTACCACCACGAAGTGGACGTGGAGGGGATGCGCGTCTCCCTGGTGGAGGCGGGGCACGTCTTCGGATCCGCCATGATCCGGGTCGACGACCTCCTCTTCTCCGGCGACCTCAATCCCAGCGGCGGCCCCACTTGCGGCACCTGCGAGCCCCAGGACTGCACGACCCTCGTGCTGGAGTCCACCTACGGGGAACCCCGCTTCACCTTCCCCCCTAAGGAGGAGGTGCTCGGAGACCTCCTCTCGTGGCTGGAGGACTCCCTCGAGCACGGCCCGGTGGCCCTGGGGGCCTACGAGTTCGGCAAGGGCCAGGAGCTAGTCGCCCTTGCCAACGAGCTGGACGTCCCCGTCCTCGTGCCCCGTCGCATGGCCCAGATTGCGGAGGTCTACCGGAAGCACGGCCACCCCCTCCGTTTTACCCCCTACACCCGGGCCAAGGAGGAGAAGGAGGGCCCCTACGTGCTCATCGCCCCCTCCCGGGCCTTCAAGCGCCCGGGGAGCGCCGAGGTCCAGGAGGTCCTGGCGAAGGGGGGCCGGACGGCCTTCACCTCGGGCTGGTGCTCCGTTTATGACTTTCGCCGCAGCCATCACCTGGACGCCCAGTTCCCCTTGAGCGATCACGGGGACATCGAGGACCTCCTGTGGTTCGTGGACGCCTGCAATCCCAAGGAGGTCTACACCTGCCTGGGGTACGCCGAAGAGCTGGCCAAGACCATCCGCGTCAAGCTTCGCACCAAGGCGGAGCCCCTGGGGAAGGGGTGGTTCTAGAGGGACCTTCCATGCAAGTGGGAACGGACGGACACTGGATGGTCGTGAAGTTGCAGCGGGGGGAGGAGGTTCTCCCGTCCCTCCAAGAGGCCTTAGAGGAACGGGGGGTCGCCTCGGGCCTGGTCCTCACCGGGATCGGGGCCCTCGAGGGCGTCGAGCTGGGGTGGTTTGACCCGAAGGCAGGGGTCTACGTTCGGAAACGCCTGGAAGGGAGCCACGAGCTCCTGTCCCTCCAAGGGAGTGTGACTCTGGGAGCGGACCCTCCCCTGCACCTCCACGCCTCCCTGGCCGGTTCGGATTTGCGGGCCGTGGGGGGTCACCTGTTCGAGGGGAGGGTTTCGGTCCTGGCCGAAATCGGGATCCGGCACCTCGAAGGCCTTCGCCTGACCCGGAGGAAGAACCCGGCGACGGGCCTGAACGAGTTGGACGTGGAACCGCGGTAGCCCCGGGTTACCACGTGAGGCGGTCGAGGGTCCGTTCGCTCTTCGTGGCCTTCTTGTACTCCCTGTAGTGCGGTTTGCAGAGGTAGGCCCGCCGGCTTTCCTGAAGCCCGTGATCGGAGAGGGCGTCTCGGACCTTGCGATAGGACAGGGAACGCACGACCTTCCCCTTGCAGCCCGAGACGGAGCAGGCGTGGGTCCGCGGGTCGCCTCGCCGAGCCACGACCGGGCAGGGGGGCGCCGATATTAGACGGTATCTCCCTTCGTCACTTCCCGCAGAAGGCTTGTGGCGTAGCAGCCCGGGTTGAGGGCGAAGGTGAGCCGGACTCCCTCCTCGAGGACGAAGGCAAAGTCCCGCACCGGGGCCACGAGCGCTCGCCGCAATCCCCGGGAGGCGAGGCCGGGGAGCGCCTTCACCGCGAAGTTCCCCGGATCGATCCCCTCCTCTTGGATCACGCGACCCTCGAGGCGCCCCATCTGCCCCGCGGCGAGGGGTACGTCGTACCCCGGCAGGAGTCCGCTCACCCAGGCCTTCCCCGCCCTTGCCTGGCTCGTGGTCTTCGATCGATTCGTCTCCGTCACCGCAATCGGACGCCTGCGGTCGGGAAGACCCCACTTGTTCAGGGGGAGGAGCAGGTCACCCGAGAGCGGCTCATTCAACGGGATTCCCTCCGCCATGCGAAGGCTCAGGATCCGGTTGAAGACGTACGCCTGGTACGCGTTGACGAAGAGCGTCAGGAGGGTGTGGGGAAGGCGGAGGAGGGCGCCCCCGTAGTCCCCCGGTCGTGCCTGAAGATGGTGGAGGAGAGACCGTTCGAAGCTGAGACGCGGGGGGAGCTCCTTCAGCGCACGGGCGACGTCCCCGCTCTCCCGGAAGGCCGCGCGGGCGGCGAGGGATTCAGGATCCTCCCTGGGGAACGTCTCCCCGACATAGAGCTCCACCGCCCTCGCCAGGTCCCCGCGGACGATCGCCCGGCCCACTCGATGGCTCAGCGGGCGAAGCTCCCCGAACCGTTGGACGCCAAAAAAGTTGGGGAACCCGCCCGCTTGCCGCAGCTCCTGGCCGAGGGACTGCAGGCGGGCTCTCGCTTCGCCCCCGGACAGGTTCACCTCCCGCAGGCGGATCCGGAACCGGTTCCCCATCAGAGCCCCGAGGGACAGCCGCCGGGAGGTGCGATGCAGAGGCTCAAGGGTCACATCCTTCAGGTGCACCGCGTCCAGCGCCTCCTCGTCCAGGCCCTCGAAGGTCATGCGTTGGGTGGTGACGGCCCGTTTGTCCTTGGTCCCGGCGAAGCTGATTCGGCGCCGGCTCACCCGGAGGGACCGCGCGAGCTGGCGTACCAGACGATGCGTCTCCCAGTTTCGAACGGTTACCCGGACGACGAGGAACCGACCCGCCGCCACGACGGGCAGATCCACGGGAATCTCCTCGACGACAAAATCCTCAGGAGTGTCCTTGATTCGGCCACCGACCCCGGATGTGGTGGTGCCATAACCCGCGATGCCAACCTCCGCTTCCATGGCAACTCGCCAGCCGAGGACCGGTCTCCCGGCCGACAGGAGAGGCTACTTCCCCTTCTTCAGGGCGCCCGCCACCTGCTTCCGCAAGTCCCCGTATTGGGTGGCCAGGCCCTGGGCCACCTCCTTCAGCACCGCCTCGGGCTTGTCCTTCTTGACCCGAACCAGGATGGTGGGTTTGTCGAGGAAGGGGTGCCCCACGATGTACCGGGCGTCCTCGACCCGCTCGTCCTTGAGGAGGTGGCTGATGAGCGGGTAGATCACGGTGTCGTCGGGGTTGACGACCTCCACCGTGAGGGACTTCTTCTCTTTCTCGAGGAGCCGGAGTTCCATGGGACCTCAGGACTACCTCGGGTGACTATTAGAACCTTTCAGGCTCCGCGGCGGGACGGCTCAGCTCTCCCCGGAGGCAGGCAGGGTGGGGCGGAACTTGTAGCCATAGTAGATGATCCCCGACTCGCCGTCCTGGCCCAGCTTCCGGAAGGTGGCCTCCACGGGCATGCCCACGTCAATCTCCGCCGGGTCGCAGTCGATGATCTGGCTGGTAAGCCGCGCACCGTCCTTGAGCTCGACGATGGCAAGGAGGTAGGGCTTCGTCCCGTCGAACCCCTTGGGTGCCTGGTGGACCGTCGTGTAGGAGACGATGGTCCCCCGACCTGTCAGCGAGACCTTCTCCATCCGTCCGATGCTCTTCCGGCCACACTTGGGACACACCGTCCGAGGCGGGAAGTCGAGGGTCCCGCAGTTCCCGCACTTCGTGCCGACCAGGTTGTAGCGGCTCTGGATCTCCCGCCAGAATCGCGGTATCCCCATCTCAGTTCTCCCTCCGGAAGATATGGACCACGGCGGTGGCCCCCGTTCCCCCCAGGACGTGGGTGAGCCCGACCTCCGCTCCGTCCACCTGTCGCGCGTCGGCCTCGCCGCGGAGCTGGCGGACCACCTCCACCGCCTGGGCGATGCCCGTCGCCCCCACGGGTTGCCCGCGGGCCTTCAGCCCGCCGGAGGTGTTGACCGAGATGTCGGCGTTGAGTTCGGTCCGGCCATCCTCCGTGGCGGGTCCCCCCTTGCCCTTCTCCACGAAGTGGAGGTCCTCGATGGCCAGGATCTCGCTGATGGTGTAGTTGTCGTGCACCTCGGCCAGCTGGATGTCCTGCGGGGCGACCTTGGCCATGTCCAGGGCCTTCCTGCCCGCCACCACCGTGGCCTCCATGGTCGTGAGGTCCTCGCGGTCATGGAGGGCAATCGTGTCGCTGGCGACGCCCAGCCCCGTGATGCGGACGGGCGTGTCGTTGAACTTCCGGGCCATCTCCCCGGGACACAGGACGACCGCGGCCGCCCCGTCGGAGAGGGGGGCGCAGTCCAGCACCCCGAGGGGGTCGGCCACGACGGGAGCTCCCAGCACCGCCTTGAGGGGGAGCTCGCGCTGATACTGGGCGTTGGGGTTCTTGGCCCCGTTCCGGTGATTCTTCACCGCGACGGCGGCCATCTGCTCCCGGGTCGTGCCGAAGTCGTGCATGTGGCGGCGGGCCACCATGGCGTGGAGGGCGGCATGGGTCGCCCCGAACACCGTCTCCCACTCCTGGTCCGCCGTCGAGGAGAGGATGCGGTTCGCCTCCTCCTCCCCCACGTCGGTCATCTTCTCCGCGCCCCCGGCCACCACCACGTCCCACAGCCCGGAGGCCACGGCCATGAAGGCGCTGGCCAGGGCGAGACCCCCTCCGGCCCCGCCCCCCTCCAACCGGAAGGTGGCCGGGTGCTCGTCCGCCAACCCGGCGTAGTCGGCGACGAGGGCCGAGACGTGCTCCTGGTCGATGAACTTCCCTGCGGACATGTTCCCCACGTAGAGGGCGTCGATCTGGTCGGCCGTGACGTTGGCGTCCTCGAGGGCCTTGAGGCCCGCCTCGATGCCGATCTCCCGGAAGGAGCGGTCCCACAGCTCCCCGAACCGGGTGTCCCCCACCCCGATGATAGCGACGTCCCGCACGCTAGGCCCCCGTCCGCACGGCGATCTTGCCCCGGAACCGCGCGTAGGTCGCGTAGTCGATGTCCTCGCCCTTGGCCACGTGGTTCCAGACCTTCCAGGCGGGTCTTTGGGGCAGCTTCTCGATTCCGTCCGTCACGGTGATGTCGAAGCCGTCGGAGCCCGCCCCCGACCCGTACCCGACCATGAAGATGCGTTCCCCGGGCTTCGCGTCGTCCAAGATGGCGCAGAGGCCGAGGATGACGGCGCCGGAGTAGGTGTTGCCGATCTCCCGCACGAGCATGCCCGCCTTCACCTGCTCCTCGGTGAACCCCAGCTTCATGGCCGCCCGGAGGGGGAACTTGCCGTTGGGCTGGTGAAAGACGGCGTAGTCGTAGTCGCCGGCCTCGGTGCCCATCTCCTCGAAGATGGTCGCGCTGCAGCGGAGGGTGTGCTTGAAGTAGGCGGGCTCCCCCGTAAAGCGGCCCCCGTGGCTCGGGTACCTCTCCCCCTCCCGCCGCCAGAAGTCGGGGGTGTCGGTGGTGCAGGAGGAGGTCTTGTTGATCGTCGCGATGATGGGCGTCTTCCCCACCACGATGGCGGCGCCGCCCGCCGAGGCGGAGTACTCCAGGGCGTCTCCCGGTGCTCCCTGGGAGGTGTCCGAGCCGATGGCCATCCCGTACGTCACCATACCGGACCCCACGAGGCCCATGCAGGTCTGGATGGCCGCCGTCCCCGCCTTGCACGCGAACTCGTAGTCCGCGGCGGTAAGGTCGGGCGCGGCCCCGATGGCCTCGGCGACGATGGTGGCGGTGGGCTTCACGGCGTAGGGGTGACTTTCCGACCCGACGTACAGGGCCCCGATGTCCTGGGGGTCGATGCCCACCCGATCCATGGCCTGACGCGCCGCCTCCACGCTGATAGTGATGACGTCCTCGTCGGGGCCCGGGACGCTCTTGCGCGTGATGGCCAGGTTGCGCGCGAGGGCCTTCCCGTCCGCCCCCCAGACACGGGCGATCTCCTCGGGCGAAATGCGGTAGCGGGGGACGTAGCCCCCGTAGCTCACGATACCGACTTCCATGGGTCCACCTCACAGCTCCGTCTTGGCCGATGTGTTGACCTGCATCACGTAACGCTCCAGCTTCTCGATGAGATGGGGCGGATCCATTTCCGTCCGCGCCAGAATCACGTTCTCGAGCTTGGCCAGATCCACCGCCAGCTCGTCCACGTTCTCGGGCTGGACGTACACCACCATGGCCGGCTTGAGGAAATGGGTCCGGACGGCCACCATGGGGGAGCGGCCGTACTTGACCCCCGTGAAGAGGAGGGCCCGCTCGCTGCTCCACCCGTACACCCGCGGGTAGTCCGTCGCGTCGAGGGTCGCGATGGCCCGGAGGCTGTCGATGATGGTGTAGCCGTGGATTTGGCGCTGGTCGGAGTCGAAGGTGGTGAGGCTCCGCCCCTCGATGACCTGGACGAAGTCGGAGGCGGGGACGGGCTCCAGAAATTCGGCCATGCTGGGAATCGCCTCGTGGGGGGTCACCGTGAACTTCTTCGCCACGCCGCGACCCGAGAGGCGGTCGATGTCCAGGAGGGCCTCCACCATGCGACGGACCGTGCGAGTGCCGGGGGACCGACGGCGCCCCGACTCGTAGTCGCTGATGACCGAGGGGGACATCTCCAGATGCAGCGCCAGCTCCTTCTGGGAGATCCGAAGCTCCTCCCGCCACTTCCGAATTGTCTTCCCGGGGTTGTCCGAGAGCGTGATTTCCCCGGCCATCTTTTCCGGGAGGGAGGTCTCCATGCCGGGGGCGCCAAGGCCTCCCCGTCTATTAAACGTGTCGAACCGAATATCGGCAATTCACGAACTAGCCTCGGCCGTAGCGCTCGTCCAGGGCCCGATTCACCAAGTCATCCGCCCGGCGAATCATGCGATGGGATCGAGGGACGTGCTCGAAGGTCACCTCCTGGAAGGGCGCGGTCTTCTGCCGCACCTTCGCGGCGAGCTTCACGAGGCGGGGCTCTTTGATCTTGAACTCGCCGTTGAGCTGGGAGACGAGGAGGTGGCTGTCGCTGAAGGCCGTCACCCTCCCCCGCGTGTGCCGGGCGGCGAGGTCCAGCCCGCGGATGAGGGCGCGATACTCCGCCTCGTTGTTCGTCGCCCGCCCGATGGACTCCCGATGCTCGAGGAGCACGTTCCCGAAGGCGTCACAAATCACGATGCCGATGGCCGCGGGACCGGGATTACGGCGGGCGCCTCCATCCGTATACAGGAGGACCCGTGGCAGGAGCGCCATGGCCATGGGGAGGGGAACCGGGAGCCCCCTATTTGAGCGCGCGCCGTCGGGTCCCGTTGACGCGAGGCGACGCTACTCCGGGGTCTCCGGTTCGCCCGTGGGGCTGGCCAGGGCCTGGACGAGCTGGTCGAAATGCTCCAGGTCCCGGATGAGGATCTCAGAGCCCTTCACCCGAAGGGCGTTGGCCACCGGGGCGTACTCGTCGGTAATCGCGTCGGGATCGAACTCCGCGGTCTCGGTGAGGCGCGTCCCCTCCGGGACGTCCACCAGGCTCAGGACTCCCTTGAACCCCTTGAGGGCGCCGCGGTGGCAGGTCACCTCCATGCGCGTGGGGGGGTAGAGGGTCGTCGTCCCCTCCACCGGGAACTCCTTGCGACCGGCACGGACCGTCCCCTCCCAGGTCAGCGCGTTGGCGAGCTTCCCCAGCACCTCCACCGAGTCCAGAATCTCGCCGCAGGTCGGCACGTACACGACCTGGTTCAGCACCTCCCACACCTGGGCCCGGGGCGCGTTCACCACCGCCGAGGCGGAGAACTGGAGGGTCTGGGTGCGGGTCCCCGGCTGCGGATAGGCCAGCGGGAAGGGAGGGTATGACGGGCTCGGCGTCTCGGAGGCGACCTCCTCCTGGGCGTCCTTCTTCTTCTCCACGGCCTCTTTCCGCGTCCTCATGACCATCATCATCTCGTCGATCTTGCGGACGTAGGCCGGCTCGGCCACCCGGAACAGGAAGACCAGCAGGACGGCGAAGAGGGTGATGAGGACGAGGTCGCCCAGTCCCTGGAAGGGGGCGGGAAGGGCGAGGGGGATGAAGCCGGAGATCAGGTTGTTCAGGAACGCGCGGAAGGCAAACAGGGAGTTGAGGCCCTGGAATAGGACCGCCCGGACCCCCTGAGGAAGCTGGGGGCTGATGAGGGCCAGGACGGCCAACGCCGCCGCGATGAACCCAAAGATCGAGGCCACCCTGCGAAAGGACCAGCGCCTCTTCGCCTTGAGCTTGGTCGTCTGCCTGCGCCGCAGGCTCGCGGAGTATTCGCCTCCGCTCTTCCCCCTCTTGCTCTTGGTCATCGGTGCCCTCCCCTGCCGACGCGCTCGGCAGCATGCCTACGAAATCTCTTATAATTATTGGTGGAACGGGACCCCCTGTCGGCCAGGGAGACTGTTATCTGGCAGCGGCGTTTCCCAATGGGAGATAGGCGGGGCCGGGCAGGCGACCTCTCCGGGTCGCGACTCGCCCAGGGCTTCCGCCCTCCAGACGCGGTAAAGGCTATACCCGGTCCTGCCTAACGGCCTCCAGGGGCCGTAGGGTAGCTTGGTCATCCTTCCAGCTTCGGGAGCTGGAGACTCCAGTTCAAATCTGGGCGGCCCCATCCCTCAACGCGCTCGTTTCGGGGAGACGGTGCGCTTCGGCCCCGCCGCGGGCCACGTGGTTTCTTTAGGGCGACCCCCATGGAAGGTCGATGCGCGAGCCCATCACCGCTTACGTGCACAAAGGCTGCCAGACATGCCGACGGGCCACGGACTACATGGAGGAACGCGCGATCCCCTTCGAGCCGGTGGAGATCTTCGACGAGACGCCCACGGATGCGGAGATTCGCACGCTACTCCGGAAGCTCTCCCTGTCCGCCCGGGAACTTCTCCGGCCCAGAGACCGGAGGTATCGTGAGCTGGGCCTGAAGAACCGGGACCTCCCCGAGGAGGAGCTCATTCGGCTCATGGCGGAGAATCCAGGACTCATCAAGCGGCCCATCCTCGTGCGAGGAGATCGGGCCGTGCTCGGCATCAAGCCCGACCGCGTCGAGGACATCGTTCCCTGATTGGGCGACACCCGAGTGACGCAACGGCCCATTCCCCGCGTCGTCCGTCTCCGGGTACGAGCTATTTCATCATCCTGAGCAGTTCGGCCTTTCTGGGATGCCACGACCCCACGATTTCCGCGAACCTGCGAAGCGATTGGCGCCTGAGATAGAAGCGCCAGCAGTCTGGGTCGACGCTGCGACTCGGATTGTGAATCCTGCCGACCTCGACTCCCAAGCCCGCCACGAACCTATGAAGCTCCTCCAAGTCCTCACGATCTTTCTGCGCGAAGTACAGATAGGGCCTTTCGAGGGTCGGGACAGATTCCACCTTCCGCGTCGAAGTAACCGCGGACGTAGTCTACCACGTCTTGACGCGAGCGAATACGATGGGAATCCAGAAAGGAGCGAGAGAACTCGACAACGTACAGCTCGCGCGTCCTCCCTTCGCGATAGGTCCATGCCCGTCCTCCGAGGGATTCGATCAGCCGCTTGAGGAAAAGGACGTATGCTTCTTCCCGCTGCGAGATGCGAATGGTTTGGGAACAAACCGTACCATCGTGGAGCGCGCCTAGGAGATAGGACCGGCTCATATGGCCCACCAGGAACACCGCGTCCCGTCTCTAGCGGGCTCCGGTCTTTGAACGGCAGCCCTCGGGGGCTCCTCGTGTGGCGCATCGCTCATGTGGACATATTTCCAGACAAGGGAGGTGGGTGAAAGTAGTGTGTATGGCTCTGGGCCCACTTCACCGTCGCGAGAGCTCTCGCTCGCCTGAGAGAAAGAAAAAAAAGGGCTCGACGAAGGATTGTCTGGCCTGCCCCTAGGACAAACATGCATCACGGCCCGCCCGAAGGCGGGCTCCGCTTGATTGCGTAGGAGGTGATCCATCTGCAGGTTCCCCTACAGATACCTTGTTC
>JBHIDH010000035.1:0-11909 GCA_046759985.1 Thermoplasmata archaeon | reverse complement strand
CGAGGGCCACCATGAGGACCATGATGGCCGCCCGATGGCTCTGCTGGATGCGCTGCCCGTGGATGGCGCTCCGGGTGAGGAGGATGACGAGGATGACGGCCCCGAAGAGGAGGAGGCCCACGATGAGGCCCGTGAAGAGCATGCTGAAGGCGAGGATGACGGGGGCGAAGGTCCCGAAGGCCTTGATGCCCACCACGTTCCGGAGGATGGCGATGATGGTGGCGGCGAGGGCCAGCTGGATGAGGATGCGGGCGGAGTGGAAGGCGGGGAGGAAGGCGTTCAGGTTCTGATCGAGGTAGTAGGCCAGAAGGAAGAGGCCGCCCACGAAGAGGACGAAGGGGGCGTGCTTCCGCCAGGGCGAGGTTGCCTTCATCTCCAGCCGCCCCCGCCTTCGGATGCCGGCGTAAAAGCCTTGACGACGCGATTATCATTCGTGGTCAGGAGCCCCGAGGGCTGGCCCGGTCGAAGCTTTAAGGGCCGGAGCCTCGATGGGCCCGCGTGCGATGCGACCGGTGCGAGGAGGGGGCGGTCACCTTCATCCGGTACAGCGGGGCGCACCTCTGCCCGGACCATTTTTCGGTCTTCGTGGAGACGCGGGTCAAGCGCGAAATCCGCCGGCAGCTTCCCTTGCACGGGTCCACGCGTGTCGCCTGCGCCCTCTCGGGGGGGAAGGACAGCAGCGTGGCCACCTTCCTCCTCCACGCGATCCTGGGGAGGCGTCCCGATGTGGACCTGGTCGCCGTCACCGTCGACGAGGGAATCCAGGGGTACCGCCCGCCGAGCCTCGCACAGGCGCGGGCGTTGTGTGAGGCCCTGGGCCTCGAGCACCGCGTCCTCGCCTATCGCGACTTGGTGGGCTGGGAGATGGATGCCGCCGTGGCCACCGACCCCGAGACGATCCCCTGCTCCTACTGCGGCGTCTTTCGCCGCAAGGCCCTGAACGTCCTGGCCCGAGAGGTGAAAGCCGACTACCTGGCCACGGGCCTCAACCTAGACGACACGGCCCAGACCGTCCTGAT
The DNA here is from genome assembly GCA_046759985.1 of Thermoplasmata archaeon. Taxonomy (GTDB): domain Archaea; phylum Thermoplasmatota; class Thermoplasmata; order RBG-16-68-12; family JAJISG01; genus JAJISK01. The sequence continues at coordinate 10,890 of JBHIDH010000035.1, read as the reverse complement.
GAATCTGGGACGGGCGGACCTGGATAAGCTCGCGCGGATGGGGCCCCACGACCGGCTGCAGCCCGGACTCGTCCCCCGTGTCCAACCCTTACGGACGGTTCCGGAAAAGGAGATCTACCTTTATGCCCTCCTCCGGGAAATCCCGTTTCACGACGGCACCTGTCCCTACGCCGAGCGGGGCCTTCGGAACCGCTACCGGGAGGTCCTCCTCGGTCTGGAGCGGGACAGCCCCGGCACCCGACACGCCCTCCTCCGCAGCTACGACGGGCTGAGGGACCTGCTCCGGGAGCGGCACCCGCCCGCGGCGCTGTCCCCCTGTGCGCGATGCGGCGAGCCCACCGTCGCCGATCTCTGCCAATCCTGCCGGTTCGTGGACCGGCTCGCCACCCTCCCGACCGCCTAGTAGGGGCCGCCCGTGTCGTACTCCATCGGGTACGGCGCCATCCGATGCCGATGACGATAGACGAAGTACTCCGCCACGAAGTGGAGGGCCATGAGGAGGAGGGCGGCGTACAACACGTAGAGGAGCCGCTGGAACTCCACGAAGAGCGAGAAGCCGAGAACGCTCAGGCTGATGAGGCCCCCGGGGAAGACGAAGTAGACCCACGCCAGCTTGGCGAGCTGACGCCCCGTCCCGAAGGCGCCCCGTCCCACGAGTCCGCGGCCGTGGAAGGCCGTGAGGGCGGCCAGGATCGTGACGGCGGCGCCCAGGGGGATGATGGTCGCCTCCAGGGAGAGGAGTTCGTTCACCACCTCCGCGGGGAGGACGGGTCCCAGGAGGCTGGGCAGGGTCCGCAGGATGAGGACGGGGATGACGACGAAGGGGATGGCGTTGGCGATGCCAGAGGCCACGGCGCGTCCGAGGTGGTACCGGGACTTCACCTACCCTCCTCCGGGATCCCATGCGACGACCGTGTCGTTGGTCACCACGAGCCCGCCGGGGAGGGTGAGCTCCACCCGTACGGTCAGGTTCTGCGGTCGGCTGGCCAGATCGGCTCCCACCGTCGCCGAGACCCGGAAGGTGGCGTTGCCCGTCGCCAGCCCACCGAGGGGGATGACCTCAGTGGCGTTGCCCAAGAACGCCCCCGTCTCGTTGAGGACGGTGATGCGGGCGGTGGTGTTACCCTGCAGGAAGGGAGCCGTCTCCACCGCGTAGGGCACGACCCAGAGGTACTCCGTCCCGTCCGGCGTGAGGGTGCTGTTGGCCAGGTCGACCTGGGCCTGCTGGATGAGGGGCGGAAGGGATTGCTGGAAGGTGAATGAGGCCCCGAAGTTGATGAAGCTCCGGGTCGTGGTCCCGGCAATGCCCAAGGTGAAGTCCACGTCCGCCGGCCGGAAGATCAGGGCACCCGAGGCGGCCAGGGGCGCCAAGTCCACGGGCACGCTGACGTTGATGAGAGCCTGCTCCCCCACGGGAACCGTGACCGGCGGGGTCCGGTAGTCCGAGATCTGGACCCCCCCGACGGAGGCCCGGACGAAGAGGCTCAGGTTGGTGATGTCGTGGTACCCGCGGTTCCCCACCCCCAAGGTCGTGTCCAGGTAGATCCGGCCATCCTCGAACCGGGTGCTCGCGGCGTCCAGCTCGGGGGGGAGGATCTCCAGGTTGCCGGGGATGACGAGGGCGATGGTGGTGAGGAGAAGCGCGACAAAGAGGAAAAGGGCGCCGATGGCGGCGATCCGGATGATCAGCAGCGCGCCGCGACCCCTGACCTGCACCTCATGTCCCTCGGAGGTCCAACGTGGCTTCCCGCGCGGGCCCCACCGAGACGAGACCGACGGGCACCCCGGTTTCGCGGGAGAGGAGATCGAGGTAGGCCCTCATCTCCCCGGGCAGCTCGGCATATCCCCTCTTAACGGCTTGCACCCAGCTATCCTCGCTGATATCCTTCCAGCCGGGGACCTCCGCGTAGACCGGCCGGCAGGCGTCAAACACCCGCATGCTCGCCGGAAACTCCCGGAGGGGTTCCCCCTCGAACTCGTAGGCCACGCAGACCTTGAGGGGGTCCAGGCCGCCCAGGACGTCCAGCTTGGTGACGGCGAGGTAATCGAGGGAGTTGATCCGGACGGAGTACCGCACCATGACCAGGTCCAACCAGCCTATGCGCCGGGGCCGCCCCGTGGTGGTGCCGTACTCGCCCAGGGACTTGTCGCGGAGGTAGGACGCCTCGTCGCCCGCCAGCTCCGACGGGAAGGGACCGGTTCCAACGCGGCTCGTGAAGGCCTTGACCACGCCGGTGACCTGGTTGAGGTGCCGCACCCCCACCCCCGAGCCCACCGAGGCCGCGCCCACCACGACATTGGAGGAGGTGCCGTAGGGGTAGATGCCGTGGTCGATATCCAGGTGGGTCCCCTGGGCAGCCTCGAAGAGGACCTCCTTCCCCTCCTCCAGGGCTTGGTGGAGGAGCAGGGAGGTGTCGCCGATGAACTCCCGGAGCCGATCCCCCCAGGCGCGCGCCGTCTCGAAGAGTTCCTCCTGCGAGAGGCCGTCGCCTCCCCCGTAGGCCTCCATCATCCTCTGCTTCATGGGGACCAGGGTGGCGAGCCGCTCCCGGAGGGCCACCTCGTCCAGGAGATCCCCCACGCGGAGGCCGATCCGGGCGGCCTTGTCCTCGAAGGTCGGGCCGATGCCCCGCATGGTCGTCCCCGCCTTCAGGCCCCCCTTCAGGGCCTCCTCCAACCCGTCCAGGGCCTTGTGGTAGGGCATCACCACGTGCGCCCGCTCGCTGATTTGCAGGTTGTCCACGGGGTACCCCCGCGTCCGCAGCTCCGCAATCTCCCCCAGGAGGACCTCCGGGTCCACGACCACCCCGTTCCCCACGAGGTTCAGCTTCTCCCGCCGGAGGATGCCGCTGGGAATGAGGTGGAAGCGGAACATCTCGTCCCCCGCCACGACGGTGTGACCGGCGTTGGAGCCGCCGTTGAAGCGGACCACCACGTCGGCATCGTGTGCGCAGAAGTCAACGATCTTTCCCTTTCCCTCGTCCCCCCATTGGGTCCCGACCACCACGGTTCCGGGCATGCCTTGTCGCGGATGGGCGCGGTATTAAAAGCCACCTACGTCCAAGCGGGCCCTTTCCACCCGCGGCGAGGTCGACCCAAGAAAAAAGAGGGGGGGCTGCCAGGGAGCACACCCTCCCGAGGCCGGACCGGCGTTGAAGGGGGTCGAAGCCAATTTCTGGAGTCCGACCCTGGGTGTGCCCTCGCCAACCCGACGGTTCCTGGCAGCCTGCATTGGGATCTTGGCCTCGGCGCCTACGAGGCGCCAGGCTCGTCCTCGACTCCGTCCCGTCGCTTCACCCCGGGCCCAGGTGTACATGTACAGAATATATGAATTCTAGCATTTGTAGTTGACGCTGCCGGCCGAATTCCCTGGCTTCCGGGAAACCCCTCGATGGCTTTTTATAGCGTGGGCCGGCTTTTCGCCCGTTATCCTGCCTGGCTGAGTGAGGGGGTCAGGGATTGGCGGAACCGGGGAGAATCAAGACCCGTGTCATGGGGCTCGACGAGAAGCTGCAGGGAGGCATCCCGGACGGATTCTTGGTTCTCGTGGCGGGGCCCGCGGGCAGCCTGAAATCCAGTTTTGCCTACCGCATCCTGTACTACGAGGCCTTGGAGCAGGGGGCGAAGGGGCTCTACGTCTCCATGGAACAGAGCCGGGACAGCCTGCAGGGCCAGGCCCGGAGCCTCGGCCTGGAACCCGAGAAGGCGGATTCCCTCCGGATCCTGGACCTGCGGGAACTTCGGCGTGAGCTCCGGGGCGCCAAGGCCCATCGGGATTGGTTGGCGGGGCTCGGGACCCAGCTGGCGCGGTACAAGGAGGAGGTGGGCTGTGACATGCTCACCATCGACTCCCTGAATGCCCTCTACGCCCTGACGGACGTCCGGGAACCCCGGCGAGAGATCTTCGACTTCTTCGAGGACCTGCGCGAGCTAGAGGCTACGACCTTCCTCATCGAGGAGACGCCCCGGGGCGAGGGCTTCGGGCCCTTCCACGTGGTGGAGTTCCTAGCGGACGGCATCGTCCACCTGAACATGAAGGAGGTCGAGGTGGGCCTCACGCGGAGCGTGCGGCGGTACATCGCCCTGGTCAAGCTCCGAGGGGTAAAGCACGACCTCGACTACCACCCTCTCATCGTGGACAAAGACCAGTTTGAGATCGTGGGCGAGTAGGCGGGCGCGGAGGGGCCTCCCTTGGTAAACCCCTATCTCTTCCTCTCCCTGGGCGCTCTGCTGGCCAACAGCGTCCTCGTGCTCTACATCCTCCGGAAGGGCCCGCGAGGACACACCACCACGGTCTTCGTCCTGCTCCTAATCGTCTTCACGACATGGTCCCTGACGGAGGTCCTCCTGCGCGCCTATCCCGCGTGGCCCCACGGCCTCCAGTTCCTCCTCGTGCGGTTGGGCGAGACGGCCGTCTCCTTCATCCCCGGGCTCATCGTCCACTTCGTCCTCGCGTACCCCCGGCCCCATCCCCTCCTCGGCAAGTCGTGGGGGCTCCTGGCCATCTACGCCGTCCCCATCATCCTCGCCGCCCTGGTCTGGGGCGGGACCATCCTCATCGCCGACGTCGTCCCGGGCCCCATGGGCCCCTCCGCCCTCCCGGGGCCCTTCTACGTCCCCATCGCCAGCCTCTACGTGTTCATCATCTTAGCGGGGTGGATCTACCTGGGCCGCTCCTACCTGCGGGAGACGGACCGTCGGGAGGTCCGTCGGTACCTCTTCCTCATCGCCGGGTTCGGGATCGGCGTGATCGGCGGGACGGTGACGGAGATCTACGGCCCCTGGCTCTTGCCCATTCCCACCCGCCTCGGCCTCGGGACGACGTACACGACCATCTTCTCCGCCCTGGCGGCCTTCGCCATCTTCCGCTACGGCTTCCTGGTCATCGAACCGGCAGTGGAGCCCCGGTCCGTGGAGCGTGGCTTCGCCTGGACGCGAGGTCGCAACTACATGGTCCTGGAGCGCTCCCGGCAGACGAGCTTCCAGGCCTTTCGCGGGTTGGCGCAGGAGGTTCCCGGCCTGTGCGTCACGGCCTTCCCGCCGCAGCTCCTGTCGGAGACGTACGCCCTCCACAAGACGCCCTTCCTGTGGCTCTCCTCCCAGGAGGGCCAGCTCAATCTGAAGCCGACCTACCTCGAGGTGGACGTCCTGCAGACCCTTCTGCGCTTCATGCGGGACAACCGAGGCGCCGCCCTCCTCCTGGACGACCTGGAGTACCTCGCCCACGTCAACGGCTTCCGGGCAGTCCTGCGAACCCTCTCCCGGGCGACGTCGGCCGCCAGCAAGTACGGCTGCACCCTCCTCGCCAACCTGAACCCGGCCTCCCAGGACGAGGGGCAGGTCTCCACCCTCCGGGGTTTGTTTGACGAGGTCCAGCTGGAGAAGGCCGAGGGGGACGTCGTCCAACCGTCGTGGACTGCCCCCGGGTGCCTCCTGTGGGAGGGCCCGCGCGACGCATGTCTCGCGGCCCTCGCCCGGAACGGGACCGCCCGGAAGACCGTGGTCTCCACCCTCTTCCCCGAGAAGCTCCGCGCGACCTACGGCTTCGAGGACACCGCCTTTCTGTGGCTGGCCCCCGAACGCCACGACGCCTTCCCTACCTACGACCCGACACACCTGACCCTGGAGGTCCTCCGGGACGTCAGCCGATCACTGAGGGAGGAATCCCTCGTGTACATCGGGGAGCTCGAGGTCCTCATCGGCGAGGCGGGCTTCCTGGAGGTCCTGGAGTACACGAAGCAGGTCGTGGACGCCGCCGTGAGCCGCGGCAGCCTCGTTGTGGCCAGCGTCGACCCAGGGGCCGTCTCGCCCCGGCTGCTGTCCACGCTGGAGAGGCGCTTCGCCGGGACGGTGGCCTAGCTACTCCTGCTCCCGAAGGATCTCCCAGAGCTTCTCCTGGAAGTCGTACTCCGACTCGACGAGCCGGCGCATGAAGTTGATGACCTGCCGGTGGGGGTCTAGGCCATTCCGGTCGCAGAAATCCCGGTAGCGGCGTAACAGCTCGGCGTCCATTCGGATGTTAAATTGGGACTTCTCCCCTTTCCCGCGACCGGCCATTAGGGGCCCCCGTCGGCGATACTTCGGTGTCATTATATCTACCTTTGCTACCCGTGTCAGTGATGGGTTTCGCGACTATCTGGGCTATCTTTTCTATGAAATATAGTAATTGTTAAGTACTGTGGTCCGATTACCGTCTCTGATAATCAAGTTCGCGAGGACCTGGTTGGGGGGAAGAGATGGCCACGACGGAGCCTTTCGGCCTCGAGGTGGAAGAGCGGCTGAGGAGACCCCCAGTCCCTAGCGCGTCGCAAATCCTGTACCGGGAAGATCTGATTCTCGAGGGCTTCCCGGAGCGGGAGGAGATGCTGGCCAAGTTCCACGAGATCTGGGGACGTATCGAGGAACATCTCGCGGTGAACCTCACATCCGAAGAGGCGGTGGAGCTGTTCAAGGAGATTGTGCTCTATGATATTCCTGACGGAACGCGGAGCACCCTCACCGTCCGCCCCGACCTGGACGTGGGCATGGACGCCGCGATGTACTGCGTTGCACTGGTGCACACCCTACGCTCCTTAGGGGCGGAGTCCTGCGTCATCATGACGCATACGCTGTACAACCGGCTGCGTGGCCAGGAGGGGCTGGATCGCATCCTCAAGATCATTGCACGGGGCTCCCGTCCACTTAGGAAGTATGTCGAGACCGCCGGGGTCAACGTCCACTGGGTGGGCATGCGACCGGGATACGAACTTCGCCAACAACTCCTTCAGAACTTTCCTGTCCAGGAGGGGGCGGCCTTCGAGTCCTACTTCCTAATCGATTACGCGGAGGACTTAATCTTCGATCCGGACGTCCGGCGGGATCTCGAGCGGATTCCGAACGTGGATGTATGCATCCGCCATACCAAACTCAACCTGTCCGGCGGGGGGTGGATTCCTGAGAAGCTCCTCAGATCTACGTTCCTCTACTCGCAGAATGGCACGCTGTTCAGCAACTGGGAATTCGACGAGTTCGTCGCTCTTGCCATATGCGCCCTCCTCGCGAAGGTCTTGAACTCGGGCGAGGGACTCGTGAAGATGTACGGAGACCTCGATGAGGTCAAGAGGAGGTACCAGCTCCGGGAGCAGCGACTCTTCAACCAGCGCATCGAGCTCCGCCCCAACCCGTCCAAGCTCTTCGTCTTCGGTTCGGCCCTGGGCCTCTACCAGGTCTATTATTAGCGCGAGGTCAGGCAAAGATGGCCTGCTCTGTGAACAAGGCCTCGAGGGTCTCGTCCACGGTGGCAAGCGTGTCTGTCAGTCCGTTCCAGTCCGGGAGGCTAAGGGCGTTGGACCGCTCGAACCGCTCCATCCCTTCCCGCATCTTTACCCAGAGGGTGTCTGGGTCCTCGCCCTGAATGACCAGAGCGATGTAGGAGTACCGGCCTCGCTCGATGAGAATCTTGACGTCGCCGTGCTCGATCCGGCGGAGCCACTTCCCGATGAGAAGGGGGAACGAAGTCCGCATGAAGGTCTGAATGGCGTCCAGTGTGGCGCCGAAGATGTCTTCGTCCATCTGGTCGGTCTCGGAGGCGATCTTGGAGGCAATCAGCGTCCCGTTCTCATAGATGAGGTAGGCCCCCACGACGTTGTAGAGCCGGCTCTTCCATCTCCCGATGACCGTCCCGATTCGGTCCCGGCCGGGAGGCGCGAGGACGAAGAGCGTGATGACACCCGGAAAGACGAGAAGTGTTGAGAAGATGGGCATGAGGCCGATGCCGATGGAGTGAAAGACGGTGTTCGTCCCGAGTCCGAGGGCAAGAGTGAGCATCAGGGAGGCGAAGATACCGTACAATCGTCGACCGAGGAACTTACTTTGGTCTCGGACCACCCGATAGGTCCGGTAAATGAACCAGATGGCGACATACGCGTAAACTAGCACGTAGAGAAGCCAGATCAGGAAGAGACCGGGCTCGAAGACCGCACCCCAGTTCCAGGGGACCATCTCCATCCCGAGGATGAGCCCATTCCAGACCAGGTAGAGGGCAACACCGAAGGGAATGAGGAGAAGGACATCCGTACGATGGGGTTTCGTTAGAAAGAGCTTCGAGAACAGGAGGAGGAAAAACGCAGCAAGGGTCACGAAGCTCACTGAGACTCGGGCCATGAGTAAGGCCATGACTTCATTCGTGGAGTGGAACACGAGCCAGTCGGCGAGGGCGTACCCGGCCCACGAAATGGAGGCAAGGACGAAGGCGATCTCCGTTAGTGTACGAGTGCGTCCTCGGATGAGCTGGAAGATGGCGATTCCGATCCAGACGGTAAAGGTGCTGAGCGGAAGCTGGACTAGAAACTGATACACCATGCAGTTTTCACCGATGGGGAGACCGGATGCATCGACCTAGCCTTCGAAGACCTCGCCTTCTCCGATATTGAATCTTTCGACCCAGTTGAGAATTATGATAACGGTTGGAAAGCGGCCTGCAACGTAGGCTAGGACACCTGCTTCAGCTGGCTCTTGTACATGGAGACGATCTCGTCCACGGAGGTCGCCTCCTGGGGACCCTTGTCGTCCCGCCAGCGTCCCGTGAAGCGGGGGAAGCGGATGGCCAGGCCGGCATCGGGACGGATGGCCCCGAACCCGGCCGTGTGCATGGGGCTGAGGGTGATCTCCGCGCCCAAGACCTCCATGACCACGGAGGGCTCGAACCAGCGGTCCGCCTCCAGCCGGGAGTCCACCCGGGGGTCCTTCCCGTTCCGCGCCAGGTCCCGGAGGCGTTCCGGCAGCGCGAACAGGGTGGCGTCGTCGAAGCCGCTTCCCAACTTGCACACGGTCTTGAACGCGTCCTCCTCGGGATCGTAGGCGGCCATCAGGAGGGCCCCGTAGGTGCCGGCGCGTCGCCCCCGGCCGGCGAAGCTCCCGACGATGACCAGGTCCACGGTGTCGGCCAGCTCGGCCCGGTAATCCCGCTTGTACTTGATCCACTGCCACCCCCGGGACCCGGCCTCGTACGGCGACTCGAGGTCCTTGGCGATGAGCCCCTCGCCCCCCCTTTCGATGACCTCCTCGAAGAACCGTCGTGCCTCCTCCGGGTCGTCCGTCTCGATCTGCTCGGCGAGCCTCACCCGCTCCGTCTCCCGGACGGCGCGTCCCAGGGCCGCCCTCCGACGGGCGTAGGGCTGGGTGAGCAGTTCCTCGCCATCGAGGTACAGGCAGTCGAAGAGGAGGAGGGCCACCGGCACCTCCTGGATCGCCTCCTGGACCCCGTACTTGCGGCGTCGATGGGAGACCTCCTGGAAGGGGAGGAAGGCCCCCGTGTTCACGTCGATGGGGACGGCCTCTCCGTCCAGGATGGCGTTCCGGGCCCGAAACGCGTCGCGGAGGCCCTCGACGATGTCCGGGAACTGCGGGGTGAGGTTGTCCAGTCGTCGGGAGTAGAGGACGATGTCCTTCTCATCGACGTGCGCCTGGATGCGGAGGCCGTCGTACTTGAACTCCAGCGCGCTCCGGCCCAGCTTCTCGACGACCTGCTCCAGACTCGGGAGTCGCTCGGCGAGCATGGAGCGTACCGGGACGCCGACACGCAGGTGGATCGCCTTCAGCCCGGGAAGCCCCCTCTCCGCCAGGACCTGCGCCACGCGCCCCAGGTCGGAGGACACGTTGTAGGCCTGTTCCACCGCCGGCTTGTCCTCCTTGGTGGCGAAGGCGCGAGCCAGGGCCTCGACGATGGTCATGTCCGCCACCCCCAGCCGCATCTTGCCGACGACCACCCGGAGGATATAGCGGGCTTCCCGGGGCTCCGCGTCGTTGAGGAGATCCGCCAGGAGCTTGATCTTCTCCTCCTGGGACCCCGTCCCCGCGGCCTGGGCGATGGCCAGGAGGTTGCCGTGGACCCGTTCGACGGTCAGGGGGGTGGAGGTCAGGGTCCGCTGGGTCTTCTCCCCCAAGACCCGTTCCGCCACCGTCCCCATGTCCCCCAGCTCCTTCCAGCGGGTCTCCACCCGGGCCGGCGGAAGCCCCGTCGCGAAGGCGAGGGCCCGAACGACCATCTTTTCGGCCAGCCCCATCTTGATGTCCTGGAAGCCGGGGACGAGCCCGCCCTGGGTCAGGTAGACGACCTTGTCGATGACCCGAGGAGGGACCCGACGGAAGAGCTCCGTCAGCGCGGCAATCATCTCCAGGCGCTTCGTCGTGGCCTCCAGGCGTTCGTAGACCTCCACGAGGTCCGCAAACCTCATGGCGACTCCTTGGCGAGCGCCACGACGCGATCCACGATGGCGCCGCTCGCTCCCAGGTAGTTCCGGGGTTCGAGGGCCGCCTCGATGCCCTTCTCCCCGAGGTGGGAGCGCACGGCCTCGTCCTCCCCGAGCACGTCCCGGAAGGGCCTCCCCTCGGCCCGGGCGATCTGAGAGAGGCGCCGGGTCAGCTCGTGGGCCTGCTGCCGATCCATCCCCTTCCGGGCCAGGGCCATCATCACGGACTCGGTCATGACGAGTCCCCCCGTGGCCTGGAGGTTCTCCTCCATGCGGTCCGGGTGGACCCGGAGGGTCTCGAAGAGCCCGGCCGCCTTGTGAAGGATGTCGTCCACGAGGACCGTGACGTGGGGGAGGATGAACCGCTCGGCGGAGGAGTTCGTGAGGTCCCGCTCGTGCCACAGCACGACGTTCTCGTAGGTCGGGGCGACGAAGCCCCGTACCACGCGGGCCAGCCCACAGATGTTCTCGGAGGTGATGGGATTCTCCTTCTGGCCCATAGTGGAGCTCCCCACCTGCTTCTCCCCGAAGGCCTCGGCCACCTCGCCGATCTCCGTCCGCTGCAGGTTGCGGACCTCCGTGCCGAATCGCTCCAGGGAGGCGGCCATGCCCGCCAGGACGGCCACGTACTCGGCGTAGCGGTCCCGCCCGACGATCTGGG